>CAUWJW010000103.1:0-8576 GCA_963558985.1 uncultured Clostridia bacterium
AATGTCACAATCGTAGGATAACAGGCATCGTTATTTATGTATTTCAGTCCTTCATCTACTGCATTTTTGTCAACGGTAGGAAGCAGCACCGCATGATAACCGGCTTTTTTCAAAGCGGTTTCCATAAACTGAAAATGCATCGGCGACATTTCCGGAATCAGTATGGTGTACTCCTTACGCATTTTCTTAGTAAATACCTTGCGTTCATACGATTCATTGCTCTCTATGTGTGTAATTTGATTTTTTTCTCTCTCCTCCATAGCTGCCTTTAAGGAACGGATACGAATTCTTGCAGCACCCAGATTGGAGCCTTCATCAATTTTCAGCACAGTATACAGCTTGTTGTTTTTCTTTGTAATTTCTTCCACCTGATCTGTCGTTACCGCATCCAGGCCGCATCCGAATGAATTGAGCTGCACCAGTTCTACATCGTCCGTTGTTCCTGCAAACTGCGCTGCCTTGTACAAGCGGGAATGATACATCCACTGATCCAGAACACGAATCGGTCTTTTCAGATTTCCCAGATGGGCAATGGAATCTTCTGTTACCACTACCATATCAAACGAACTGATAATTTTATCAATACCATGATTGATCTCCGGATCCAGATGGTATGGACGGCCTGCCAGAATGATCGTTTTTTTCTTGTGATCTCTGGCATATTTCAGGGAGTATTCCCCCTTCTTTTTGACATCATCTTTGAAGCGCTTCATTTCCTTCCGGCCTCGCTTTACCGCATACTCTACATGCGTTTTTGCTACGCCGGTTCTTTTTAACAGACGGTACATTTCTCTGACAAGGGACTCGTCTTCATCATAAGGGATGAATGGATGGGAAAAAGTAACATCATTTTCTTCAAATATATCGTCCATATTATTGCCGATTACTTCCGGATAAGTTGCTACGATCGGACAGTTGTAGTGGTTTGGCGCTGTCGGATCCTCCTTGCATTCATAATTGATACTTGGATAAAAGATCCATTTTATCCCGTGATCCACCAGCCACCTTATATGACCGTGAACCAGCTTTGCCGGATAGCATGCGGTATCTGAAGATATGGTTTCCATCCCACTTTCATACATCTCCTTTGAGGATGTCGGTGACAGCACGACACGAAAGCCCAGCTCTGTAAAAAAGACGAACCAGAACGGATAATTCTCATACATATTCAGCACTCTTGGAATTCCAATCGTTCCTCTTGTGGAATCCTCCTCACTTAAAGGCTTATACTGAAAAAGTCGTTTCAGTTTGTACTCATATACATTTGGAAGCTGATTGTCATCTTTACTTTTTCCTTCGCCCTTTTCACAACGGTTTCCTGTAATAAAACGGCTGCCGTTATTAAATTTATTAATTGTCAGAAGGCAGTGATTCTCACATGCCTTGCACCGTGCATGGGTATTTTCCACAGTAAAAGAATCCATTTCATCCGGCTTTAAGATAGAAGACTCTGTATCCTGTACATAATGCTCTTTTGCAATAATCGCAGCGCCGTAAGCCCCCATAATACCTGAGATGTCCGGTCTCACTACCTCTTTGCCGATAATCTTTTCAATACTTCTCAAAACAGCATCGTTAAGAAAAGTACCTCCCTGTACCACGATCTTCTTTCCGGCTTCTTCCGGATTTCTCAACTTAATTACCTTGTACAGAGCATTTTTAATGACTGAGTAAGAAAGCCCTGCTGAAATATCTCCGATTGTCGCCCCTTCCTTCTGTGCCTGTTTTACCTTCGAATTCATAAAGACAGTGCAGCGTGTTCCCAGATCAACAGGAGCCTCAGCAAAAAGAGCTTCTTTTGCGAAAGTCTGGACATCCATGTTAACAGATTTTGCATAAGTTTCAATAAAAGAACCGCATCCGGAGGAGCACGCTTCATTGAGCATAATATTGTAGATGGCATTATCTTTAATCTTCATGCACTTCATATCCTGTCCTCCAATATCCAGGATAAACTCTACGCCCGGCAAAAACTCCTCAGCCCCTTTATAATGAGCCATGGTCTCAATCTCACCCAGATCTGCTTTAAAAGCCGCCTTAATCAGCCCTTCTCCATATCCGGTTACTGTAGAATTGGCAATAAATGCATCCTTAGGAAGCAGACTGTATAATTCCTTCAGCATAATCATACATGCTTCAATAGGCTTTCCTTCGTTATTACGGTAAAAGGAATAAATCAGATTCTTTTCATCATCAATCAAAGCCGCCTTTGTAGTTGTAGAACCGGCATCAATTCCAAGAAAGACTCTTCCTTTTACTTTCTTAATATCTTTTCGCTTAATGGTATCTTTCTTATGACGTGCAACAAAAGCCTCATATTCGCTGTAATTTTTAAACAGAGGCTCTACATGCTTGGTTTCAGACAGATCGGAAGCATTCACACTAGAAATACGTTCAACAAGCTGCGAAAGTTCTATTTCTTCATGTTTCTGCGCAATCATAGCAGCGCCAATAGCTACAAAATATTTAGAATTCTGAGGGAAAATGACATCCTTCTCAGACAGCTGTAACGTTTCAATAAATCTGTTTCTCAGCTCTGACAGAAAAGAAAGCGGGCCTCCGAGAAAGGCTACCTTTCCTTTGATAGTTCTGCCACAGGCCAGGCCACTGATAGTCTGATTCACTACAGCCTGAAAAATAGATGCTGACAAATCTTCAATCTCCGCACCTTCATTAATCAGAGGCTGGATATCTGTCTTTGCAAACACCCCGCATCTGGCTGCAATAGGATAGATCATTTTGTGCTTTTTGGCTGCCTCATTTAACCCGCCTGCATCAGTGTTCAGAAGAACTGCCATCTGGTCGATAAAGGCACCGGTTCCGCCGGCACAGGTACCATTCATGCGCTGCTCTACCGTTTGTCCATAAAAGGTAATCTTCGCATCTTCGCCGCCCAGTTCTATAGCGACATCTGTTTCAGGTATCAAAGCTTCTACCGCCGCACTGCAAGTCACAACTTCCTGTTCAAACGGAATCTCCAAAAGCTGGGACAGAGAAAGTCCCCCCGATCCGGTAATGGCAGCCTTGACCCGTCCTTCCCGATACTGCCCGTACATATCCTGCAGCAAGCCGGAAACTGTTTCAAAAACGTTGGACATATGTCTCTCATAGCGGCTGTATAAAATTTTGTCATTTTCGTCCAACAATACTAATTTTACAGTGGTTGATCCTACATCAATACCTAATTTCATATTAACCTCATTCTTATATAATTTACTTACAGATAATCTATTATAGCATAAAACACGCAATGCGTGGTTTTTTTGTCAAAAAAACTACATATATATATACCCTTTTTGTACAAAATCAATCAGAGAATCATAAAAAGCAGAGCGCCCATGTCTTCAAAGAATAATTTTTGTGATTATAACACACCTGTAAGCTTTTGTGCTATACTAAATTCTGGAATTCAAAAGTTTTAATAAAAAGGAGAGAAGCTATGAAAAGCAGCATTAGAAAAAGCACATATCAAGCCATTTATCGTCTTCTGGATCGAGTCTCCCCATTAAAAGGCGACTGCGGAAAGCTATGCGGAGCCGTTTGCTGCACCTGCACTGACGAAGACTTGGAGCTGGGCATTTACCTTCTTCCGGGAGAAGAAAAACTCTTTACAAGAAAAGAAGATTGGCTGGAATGGTCTGCAGAACAAGCTGAAGATTTTGATTTTCCCGATTCCTGGAAGGGAAAAATCTATTTTGTAAAATGTAAGACCCCGCCTTTTTGTCACCGCAGCATGCGCCCTCTGCAATGCCGCTTTTTTCCTCTGGAGCCTCATTTAACGCAAGATGGCATCCTGCAGCTGATCTTATCCGCAGTGCCTCTGCCTTACAGCTGCCCTATTATCACAGAAAAGCTCCCTCTGACAGAAGAATTTATTCAGGCAACATATACCGTATGGTCTCATCTGCTTCGTGATCCGCTTATCTATGATTTAGTAGAGATGGATTCAAGAGAGCGTGAATATGAAAACAAAGACCTTCTATTCATACGCTAAAAGAGATGGAAGCAGCAATACCAGTTGCTGCCCCATCTCTTTTTTACGAATAAAAATCTTTACCTTTCCAAAAGATTCTCTTAAAATTTTATTCATGTCCAAGGCGTGAAATATCCTTCTTATAGACATATCGCATAGAAATGACGCAATATAAAAATCCAAGAATCTCCGCTAATGGAAATGCATACCAAACCAGATTCAATCCATCTATTCTGGATAAAATCCATGCCAGTGGCAGAATTCCAATCATCTGACGAATTAAAGATCCCCACAGACTCATCATTCCATGCCCGATAGCCTGGAAAAATGAAGAGGCCAGAATACCAAAAGAGGCCGGAAGAAAGCAGAGACTGATGGTTTTCAGCGCCGGTATTCCAATTTCATACATTGCTTCTGACGCATTAAACATGCTTAAAAACTGTTTCGGAAACATCTGGAACAGAATCAACCCAATGAACATAATACAAAAGGCAATGAGAAATCCGACTTTAAAAGCCTTTATCAGCCGTTCTTTGTTCTGTGCTCCGTAGTTATATCCCATTACAGGGAGCGTTCCTTGATTGAGACCGAACACAGGCATAAAAATAAAAGATTGCAGCCGTCCATACACACCGTTTACAGCAACCGCTGTTTCAGACAGCCCTCCCAGAATTGCATTGAGACCAAACTGCAGGATAGAGAGCATAGCCTGCATTAAAATAGCAGGAAGTCCTACTGCGTAAATATCTCTGATAATATTGGACTGCATTTTAAAGCCCCTGATTTTTACAGTTACCTGATGATCCTTTTTAAAAAGCAGGTACTGCCCAAGAAGCATAGATACAAGCTGTCCGATTACAGTCGCAACCGCAGCGCCTGCCACGTCCATTCTCGGAAACGGTCCGATTCCAAAGATAAGAATGGGATCCAGTATCACATTGGTAACAGCCCCCGCAATACTGCACAGCATTGGAAAGAGCATATTTCCTGTAGCCTGCAGAATCTTTTCTGTGGTAACCTGTACCAGAACAAAAAGGGATCCAATGGTAACGATCCGCATGTAGGCAGCACCACTCTCCAGTACATACTCCGTACCGGAGAATACATGCATAAACATATCAGAAAAAAGAATGCCGATGAGCGCAAATCCTGCCCAGTTAAAAAAAGACAGACGATATCCGTGACTGGCAGCCATACTGGCTTCTTCAAAGCAGCGTGCACCCAGCCTTCTGGAAATCAGAGAGTTAATTCCTACCCCTGTTCCCACGCCTACTGCAATTAGCAGCATCTGTACCGGAAAAATATACGTTACAGCAGCAAGCGCCTGTTCGCTGATCATAGATACAAAAATACTGTCAACAATATTATAGAGCGCCTGAATCAACATGGACAGAATTGCCGGCCATGACATAGTAACAATCAGTTTTCCGATGGGCATGGTTCCCATTTTATTCTCGTGGATCTGTTCACTCATAAAATAATACCTCCTATCACAAAGTTATATTATATTACTTTTTTTAATTCTGTGCAAGAAATTACAACAAAATTTTACATAAATTATGGCAAAATCCACGATATTTCCTACATACTAAAAGAAGCCTGCCTGTAATCCGGCAGACTTTCTTTATGTGTTTTCATTTTCTGTTTCTTTACACTGCTCCGTGGAATGTACGGTTAATTACTTCTTCCTGCTGTTCTCTGGACAGCCTTGCAAAGTTAACGGCATAGCCGGATACACGGATGGTCAGAGAAGGATATTTTTCCGGATGCTCCATTGCCTCTTTTAAAATTTCCTTTCGGAGCACGTTTACATTAAGATGGTGTGCTCCCTGGCAGAAGTAACCATCCAGCAGAGACACCAGTGTGTATTCTCTCTGCTCTTCCGTCTTGCCCAGTGCATCAGGCACAATGGAGAATGTATTGGAAACGCCATCCTGGCATACATTGCGGTAAGGAATCTTTGCAACTGTATTCAGGGATGCAACTGCTCCGTTCACATCTCTTCCATGCATCGGGTTTGCGCCCGGTGCCAGAGGTTCTCCGTGTTTTCTTCCATCCGGTGTATTTCCGGTCTTCTTTCCATACATAACGTTTGAAGTAATCGTAAGTGCAGACAGCGTATGCTTTGCTCCTCTATACATCGGGTGCTTCTTCAGCTCTGCAGAAAAATATTTTGCAATCTCAACTGCAATATCATCTACAGCATCATCATCGTTTCCGTACTTCGGATAATCGCCTTCCACCTGGAAGTCCACTGCAACACCTTTTTCATTTCTGATTGGACGCACCTTTGCAAATTTAATGGCAGAAAGGGAATCTGCCGCACAGGAAAGTCCTGCGATTCCAAATGCCGTCAGTCTTTCTACATGTGTATCATGCAGAGCCATCTGGCTGGCTTCATAAGCATATTTGTCGTGCATGTAGTGGATTACATTCATTGTGTCCACATAAAGCTCTGCCACATAGGACAGTACTTTCTTATAAGTAAGCATCACTTCGTTGAAATCCAGTACATCATCGTGCTCCAGCGGTGCAATTTCCGGAATGACCACATCTCCGTTCAGTTCATCCACACCGCCGTTGATGGCATAAAGCAGAGATTTTACTACATTTGCACGTGCTCCGAAGAACTGCATCTGTTTTCCCACTCCCATAGCAGAAACGCAGCAGGAGATTGCATAGTCATCTCCGTATACAGGACGCATTACATCGTCATTTTCATACTGGATAGAATCTGTCTCAATACTCATTCTGGAGCAGTACTTTTTAAAGTTTTCCGGAAGGTTCTGGCTCCATAATACAGTCAGATTCGGCTCCGGTGCTGTTCCCAGATTTGTCAGGGTATGTAAAATACGGAAAGAGTTCTTAGTAACAAGCGGTGTTCCCTTGATGCTCATTCCGCCGATGGCTTCTGTTACCCAAGTCGGATCTCCGCCGAAAAGTTCGTTGTATTCCGGTGTACGTAAGTGACGAACCAGACGCAGCTTGATTACAAACTGGTCCATCAGTTCCTGTGCTTCTTCTTCGGTCAGGATACCCTTTTCCAGGTCTCTTTGGATATAAATATCCAAGAAAGTAGATGTTCTTCCCAGAGAAGTGGCTGCTCCATTGTTTTCTTTTACACCTGCCAGATATCCCATGTAAACAAACTGCACTGCCTCTTTTGCATTGGAAGCCGGCTGACTCAGATCGATTCCGTACTGCGCTGCCATTTCTTTTACTTCCTTCAGTGCACGAACCTGCTCGTGAAGTTCTTCCCGAATCCGGATCAGTTCATCTGTCATCGGTCCGTCTGCCATCTCAATATCCTGTTCTTTCTGTTCAATCAGATAGTCGATTCCATACAGGGCGATTCTTCTGTAGTCTCCAATGATACGGCCTCTTCCGTAAGCATCAGGAAGTCCTGTAAGAAGGCCTGCATGTCTTGCGACTTTTGTTCTTTTCGGATAGGCATCAAATACACCTTCATTATGCGTCTTTCTGTATTCATGAAATCTTCTTCTGATTTCAGGGTTCATTTCATATCCGTACTGTTTCAGAGCAGATTCTGCCATACGGATTCCGCCGTAAAGGTTCACAATCCTTTTCAGCGGCGCATCTGTCTGCAGTCCCACAATCACTTCATTTTCTTTATCAATATATCCGGGGGCAAAATTGTTGATGCCGGAAACCACATCAGTTTCTACATCGTAGATCCCGTTTTCCAGCTCTTCTAATAACAGTTCTTTGCATTTTCCCCATACTTTATTTGTTCGTTCAGTAGGACCTTCCAAAAAGCTTTCATCCCCCATATATGGTGTTACGTTCTTTTGGATAAAGTTCCTTACATCAATTACATGTCTCCAGTTTCCGCTGTTAAATCCTTCCCATTCTTTACGCATTTTAGTTCCTCCATATGCCGTATAAGTGTCAGAATATACAGAAAAAGCCGCACATCCGGGCGCTTTCTCTCAGCCCAGACGGTCGGCTCTCATTACGTATCATACTCCATGTGGTTTGTTCCACTTCCGTCAGTCATATGACTCTTTTAATCTACTACATCTTGTATGGGTTTGTCAAGGGATTTTTTAAATTAAAGTTTCGGGCAGTCCGTTCTATTTGCTCTTTTGAATATTTCTTTGGCCGCCCATCTTTTGAAAAAGAGTGAATATTTTATTCACTTTTCAGTTTGATTTTTAAATCTCCATCATAGATATTAACCGGAATTTGCTCCTCAAAACCATATGCATTCAGATCTTCATTTTCAAAGTCATAAACAAACACGTTATTTTTATCAGAATCTATAATCCAGTATTCCTTTACTCCGGCATTTTGATATTTTGACAGTTTTATAAAATAATCCATGCGCTTGCTGCTGGGAGAAACGATTTCAATCACCCAATCCGGCGCGCCATTGCACCCCTTTTCGTCTAATTTGGATTTGTCACAGATAACCGAAATGTCCGGTTCTACATAAGTATGCTCATCATTATTGAGAAAGACTGCAAATGGAGCCGGAAACACTTCGCAATCTCCATTCTGTTCTTGAATATAATTTCCTATCGTCCTATTCAAAAATGAAACAATCCTCTGATGCGTTGTCCCCGGTGGAGACATCATATAC
>CAUWJW010000104.1:0-8546 GCA_963558985.1 uncultured Clostridia bacterium
TTATTACCATCTTGTAAACATGTTTTTGTGATTTTTTGCATTTTATTTTGAAAGTTAGTAATAATATTGTCATAATTGTGTCATTATGCTATACTGTAAGCAATCTAAAAAAGGAGGATCTGCTTATGCTTCCACAGGAACGGTACAGGCTGCTTATGCAGTATCTGCAGGAGCACGAAATCATAAAGATCGATGAAATGGCAGAGCTGTTTGATATTTCTATCGAAACTGCCAGGCGTGACTTGAATTACCTGGAAAAAGAAGGATCTATCAAAAAAATCTACGGCGGTGCCGCACTTGTCCGTAAAGAAGAGAAAGAGCCTGCCACTGCAGAACGTCTCACAAAAAATCTGGCAGAAAAGACTGCAATCGGGAAAAAATGCGCCGAGTTTATACATGACGGCGACTCTGTCCTGCTGGAGGTGGGCACAACACTTCTGCAGGTGGCAAAGGCTCTGAAAGAGAAACGAAATCTTACAGTGATTACAAATTCCATCCATGTCGTCAATGAATTGCTGGAAACAGACTTTGACATCTATATGATAGGCGGGAAAGTACGCCGCGGCGAAGGTTCGGTTTCCGGTGCCGTCTCCATCTATGAACTGGAAAACTTCCATATCGGGAAAGCTGTCATCAGTGCAGGCGGCATTACCCTGGAGCAGGGAATTTCCGATTACAATATCGAGGAGGCTCTTGTCCGCAGGAAGGTGGTGGAGCAGGCCAAAGAAGTTATTCTGACAGCAGACAGCAGCAAGTTCGGACACAATGTACTGGCACAGATCTGCCCCATCTCTGCCATAGACCTTGTTATCACCGGCGAAGCCCTGAATCCTGAAATTCTAAGCAGATTTCAAGATGCAAATGTAAACCTGGTTCTCGCATAGCATCTATCGGCAAATTTCATCTTTTTACCAAATCTCTTGACAAGATTCCCGAAAAAAGTGTATTGTAAATGAGCAGTCTTTTTTCAGGAGGTAACAACATGAGACTCAGAAAAGAATCCGATGCCATTCAGGATGAAGAAGTCCTGCTGATTGCGAAAGTATCAGATGCCCTTGCCCATCCTGCAAGGATCAATATTTATCGTTTTATCATGCAGTGCAATCGGGAGAGAACCAACGTATGCAACAAGGATGTCGTTGCTGCTTTTGATTATTCCCAGGCCACCGTTTCGCAGCATATTAAAAAGCTGGTGGACTCTTCCTTAATCCAAGTAAAGAAGGTCGATCGCTTTTCCTACTACTATGCCAATATGGGCTCTCTGGCCCGCTACCTGGCTGCCACGAAAAAATTCGGTCAGATATAAAATCCAGCGCTCGATCGCTTCGGCATCAGTGCATATTTATGAACAGGTCTTTCTTCTCCTCATGCGTACTGCGGCAAATACAGCAAATCCCGCCCCGTGCATAAGGAATATTCCTGCAGCCGCCGCTTTCAGGATGGGGAAAGATCTTTTTTCTTTGCTCCACTTATCTATCAGCTGTCCCTCATCGTCATAAGACATGATGATAAGCTTTTCATCAGTCACCCTTACAATCTGATAATTGCTGCTCACCGCATCCAGTGACCGGCTGTAGTCCGGCATGTTCTCTCCGTTGTAATAGGCGCTCCTGCGCTGTCCTGAATTTCCCATAATATAAGTAATTCCGCCGATTTCCCGTGTGCGCATATAAACATGCTGGTGCCCGCAAAAGACCGCATCAATCCCCCCGCTCTCAAAGACAGGCTCCCAGTTTTTCCGGATCTGCCCGTATATGGGATCGCCTTTAGAAAGTCCGTAAGCCGGATGGTGCATCACTGCCAGCTTCCACTGCGCATCGCTTTCTTGCAGATCTTTTTCCAGCCACCGGTTTATCTCCTCCCGTTTGCTGTCCCATTCCTCCTCCATGGCCGCCTTCCTGCTTTCATCAAAAAAGCAGGAATTAAGCACGGTAATGTGACAGCTTCCGTAATCAAAAGAGTAAAACTCTTCTTCCAGATCCTTCGGTCCGTTTTCCGGCAGCGCCATCATTTCCAGATAAGTATCCGCTTTTACCGTACTCTCATGATTTCCCACAGCAGTCATTGCAGGAATCCTAGAAAAGACAGGAGATGCATTGTCCAGAAAAAGCTCCCAGTCCTTTTGTTTTCTGCCCCAATTTACCATGTCGCCTCCCAGAAGCCCAAAGGCGATTCCCGGGTTCCGGCGTCGTATGTCTTCTGTTAGCTTTCCCCACCGGGCATAGTCTGTATTTCTGTTCTGATACTGAACATCTCCCAGATAAACAAAGGAAAAGTCTCTGCCGGTTCCCCGGGGCGGTGCTGTGGTGAAATTCCGCGGACTGCTCCAGCTTTTCCCGTCTCCGATCCGGTATACATAAGAGGTTCCCGAACACAGCCCCTTCATGACAGCCTCATACCGATAATATCCGCTTCCTCCCACATCGGTTATAGACGCCTTAACCTGCTGCGCCCTGCTGCTGTCCCCTCCTTCTGTGTAATACCTGACATACCCCTCCCCTTTTGACGGGCTGTGCCAGGTAACAGTCTGGCTGTGAGCAGCTTCCTCTGACCAGGATAACAGGATGTGCCTTCCATCATAAGTCGTGCCTGCCGCCCGGGCCGGCTGCAAAAGCACAAAAAGAAAAAACAGCACTAGGGCTTTCCTTGCATATTTCATAAATAACCCTCCGGAGTTATTATTATATGCAAAGCGCCTTTGCTGTATACGTTTTACGCGATATGAAAAAACAGCCCACTTCTGTACTGCGGCTGTTTTCTCGGGCAAATTATTATTAATGTTTTGAAGAAAAGTTATGGCTGATGATTACCATGCACTTACTATACCACAAATCTTTTCTTCATATTGTTGTTTCGGCAACATTTACTTGTCTTTTTCTAAAATTTTAAACCGGTCTTTCTGAAACCAGATCAGCCCTTCCCGTTTCATCCGGTTCAGTTCGCAGGAAAGGGCGCTGCGATTTACACATAAGTACTGCGCCAGCTGATTCCGATCCATATGAAGAGAAAACACTTCCTTCCCGGCCTTTTTTTCTATGATTTTAAGGTAGGTCATAATCCGGTCTCTCATTCCGCGCTTCGACAGTGTTTCAATCTTGTAGAGTTTTTTAATATTGTCATCTGCCAGGATATGCAGCAGGGCTGTCATAATCCCTTCTCTGCAGGACTGCCGCATTGCTCCTGCAAAGTCAATCAGAATCAGTTCGGCAGTTTCATTGGCAATATATGTGAGCGGCGATGTTTTTAAACGGGATACGGCAGCCTCAGCACCGAAAATTTCTCCCCGTTTATACATGTACAGCAAATCCACATTGCCTTCTAAGTGAAATTTCTCACCCCGCACTGTTCCGGAATGGAGAATGGCCAGATCTGTTACCTCTTCGCCTTCCAGAAAAATCATTTCCTCTTCCCAGACACCGTACAAGCGCGCCTGCAGGGATTCCAGCACAGTCTCATAATCTGCCTCCTTCACCCCTTCCAGCAGTCCGCAGCGCCGAATGGTCTCAATATGCTCACGCTCTAATCTCTGCTGCAGTTTTTTCATAATCTTTAAACTTCTCTTCCCAGCAGTTTTTCCAGTCTGACCTTCTGCTCTTCTCTTGCAAACCCGTATCCATACTGATAAAAATCCAGCACATCAGCATCTTTTACGATTTCTTCCAGCGGTGTGCCGATCTCGCCTTTTTTGCTGTGGTTCTTTACAGCCAGACCGATTTCACGAATTTCCTCTTCTTCAAAAAGCTCCGTACCTCTCAGGAACTCCATTACAGGCTCATACCCAGCTTCTGCATGGTTTTCCTGCTTTCCTGTAATAATGCGGCCGTAATCGTGAACTGCACAGGCACAGGCCGCCAGAATGGGATCCACGCCCCGCTCTTCGGCAAACAAATAGCCCAGCTTGGCGCAGCTTGTAATGTGCACACGCTCCCAGTCAATAAAATGAGAACGAACCGGCACCAGTTTTTCATATTTATCAATTTCTTTGAGCAGTGCGCTCTGCAGACGTAATATTTTTTTCATGTTCTTTCCTCCGTAAATGATATGACTGCTGCAGTTTTATTTATGATAAGGTTCTCCCTTTAGAATCTTAAAGCTTCGATAGATCTGCTCTGACAGGATCACTCGCATAAGCTGATGGGGAAAGGTGAGCTTTGAAAAGCTGAGGGCATAGTCAGAGCGTGTCAGCACATTTTGACCAAGACCGATGGAGCCGCCGATGACAAATGCCAGGCTGCCTTTTCCCTGAATCCCCAGGCTGCCGATCTTCTCTGCCAGCTCTTCTGACGACAGCTGCCTGCCGCCGATCTCCATTGTAATCACATACATGTCTTCTTTTATGTGCTTTAAAATCCTGCTGCCCTCTTTTTCCCTGACAGCGGATTCGGCCGCATCTCCTGCCTGCTCCGGCGTTTTCTCATCAGCCACCTCTATAATCTGAAACCTGCAGTAAGCAGAAAGCCGCTTACTGTATTCAGAAATGGCATCTTTTAAATACTTTTCCTTTAGTTTTCCAACTGCAATAATTGTAATCTTCATCTTTAAACTTCATATACAGGGCTGAGACGATCCCGCAGGATCACATCCATCTTCAGCCTGTCTCCTATGTAAATATCTTCTTCCTGCAATATATTTTTTACTGTCATTTTTGCCAGCTCCGGGTCGTTGTTCTGATGGCTCAAATGCCCAAGCAGAATCCGCCGCGCCTTATCCTTAGCCTCCATCAGTCTGCAGATGCAGTTTGCAGCTGTCACATTGGACAAATGGCCTCTGTCTCCCAAGATGCGCCGCTTGGTATGGTAGGGATAATTGCACATCTGCAGTACTTCCACTTCATGATTCGCTTCCAGAACCAGAAGATCTGCACTGATGATTTCCTCAAAAATTTCATCTGTCACACAGCCTGCATCTGTTACAATGCTAATCTGACGTCCTCCGCCAAACAGGGAAAAACCCACCGGCTCTGCGGCATCGTGAGGGATTGCAAAGGGGCGGATCTGTATATCGCCGATACGAAAATCTTCTCCCGTGGTAAAGTATGCCTTTTTCTCATCGGCAACTTTGCGCTCAATATTTCCCCAGGTTGCATGATTTGCATAGACTTTCAGTTCCGGTATCTTCTTTGTCAAAATGGGAAGGCTCTGTACATGGTCAATGTGTTCATGGGTAACCAGAACTGCTTTTACAGTCTCCTTGGGAGTACCGGTATTTTCCAGTCCCTGAAAGATTCTCTTTCCGCTGATTCCTGCATCTACCAGCACCGCTGTTTCTCCGCACCGCACCAGATAGCAGTTGCCGCTGCTTCCACTGGCAAAGGAACAAAAACGTAATGTCATAGATCTCTCCTCTTTTCCGGTCTTTTCTTATCTTATATAGGATACTCCTCCCGCAGGTTCGTGTCAACGAAAGAAAACCCGATTGCCTGCTATCCGCAATCGGGTTTATGGGACGATTTCTTCCCTTGTTGACATTTTTGGTGGACTCACTCCCTTCTCTCTTTTAAAAGCTTTTCTGGAACTCTTGTTGTTGTGACTTTATTATAACCCACCTTTGTCAGTTTTGCAAGAATTTTCTGCAAATTTTTTAAAATTTTTTTCTTACTCCATTTCGTATGCACCTTCTAGTGAAAATACTGTTTCTTCACAGATATTTGTCGCATAGTCTGCAATCCGTTCCAGATGGGCTGCCACGAAGGCAAACATAATGGACAGACGGGTGTTGGCATTGTCTGCCACTGCAATATCCAGCTGCTCCTCATATACATCCCGGTACAGCTCATCCACCTCTTCATCGGCTTTCCACACCTTTCGCGCCAGCTTCAGATCTCTTCCGAGAAATGCGCGAATTGAATTTTTCACCATTCTCGCTGCCATATCCGCCATTCGAGGCAGGTCAATCAGTTCCTTGTAATACTCCTGGTGCTCCATGCGGATGGCATATTTAGCCAGATCCTCGCAGTGATCGCCGATTCTCTCCAGGTCGGTCACCATTTTCATAATGGAGATACAGTAGCGCAGGTCGCTTGCCAGCGGCTGCTGCGTGGCAAGAAAAAGAAAGCACATCTCATTGATTTCATCTTCCATATCATCGATTTGTGTATCATTATCTATAATCTTTCGCGCCAGCTCCATATCCTTCTCTTTAATCGCTCGCAGCGAGTCTACAATCGCTTCCTCCACTTTTTCTGACATCTGTGTCACTTTATTGTTAATCTCAACCAGTTCCTGATCCATCTTTGGTCTTGGTGTCATAGGTTCTTTCCTCCTTATCAGCCGAATCTTCCGGTAATATACTCTTCCGTCTTGCGATTGGACGGATTTGTAAAGATTTTTTCTGTATCATCAATTTCCATAATTTCTCCTGAAAGGAAAAATGCCGTGCGGTTGGAAATCCTTCCTGCCTGCTGCATATTGTGCGTTACAATGACAATAGAATACTTTTCTGCCAGTTCCTGAATCAGTGCCTCTATTTTCGTAGTTGCAACCGGATCCAGTGCAGACGTAGGCTCATCCATAAGAATCACTTCCGGCTCTACAGACAGGCACCTTGCAATGCAAAGTCTCTGCTGCTGCCCGCCTGACATACCCAGCGCCGACTTGTGAAGTCTGTCTTTTACTTCATCCCACAGCGCCACTTCCCTCAGCGTTCTCTCTACAATCTCATCCAGTTTCTTCTTATCCCTCTCGCCGTGCAGCTTAGGACCATAAGTAATATTCTCATAAATGGTCTTTGGAAACGGGTTGGGCTTTTGAAATACCATCCCTACTTTTTTGCGCAGAGATATCACATCGTAAGCTTTATCATAGATGTCTTCCCCGTCAAAGAGAATCTTTCCATCAATCCTGCACCCCTCCACCAGGTCATTCATCCGGTTGAGGGATCTTAAAAAAGTGGATTTCCCGCATCCGGAAGGTCCGATAAGTGCTGTAATATCGTTTTTGTATATATCAATATTGATTTTTTTCAGAGCCCGGAAATTTCCATAATGCAGATCCATGTCTCTGATCTCAAATGTTTTTTCTCTTTCTGTCATCTCCTACTCCTTTGCTAATCTGCCGCTGATGTAGTTGGCCAGTGAGTTGATAATCAGTACCAGTATAATCAGAAGTGCTGCTGTTGCATACGTTTTTTCATCAGACAGACCTTCTGAGGCCAGGGTATATAAATGCACTGCCATAGTCCTTGTAGAATCAAATACGGACAGCGGCATCATCATGGAGCCTCCTACTGTAAGCATTACGGCAGCCGTTTCTCCGATGGCTCTTCCGATTCCGAGAATCAGCCCTGTCAGCACCCCTGATTTACAGCAGGGAAGTACTACCTTTTTGACGGTTTCCCACTTTGTCGCTCCCAGAGAAAGGCTCGCTTCTCTGTATGCCATAGGCACTGTCTTCAGCGATTCCTCCGTAGAGCGGATTAAGGTAGGCAGAATCATCATGGAAAGTGTCAGCCCGCCGGAAAGAACAGACCATCCCATTCCTAAGAATACAACGAAGAAGGCGAAGCCGAAGAGCCCGAATATGATGGACGGGATTCCCGCCAGAACCTCGGTAAAGAATCTAATTATGTTAATCAGCCTGCCCTTCTTCGCATATTCCGAAAAATAGATTGCTGCAGCCACTCCAATGGGCGTTGCAATCAGGATAGATACTAAAGTTACATAAAGTGTACCGATAATAATGGGAAAGATTCCCCCCTCTTTTCCCATCATCCGCGGCTTGTCTGATAAGAATTCCCATGAAATATTGGGAACGCCTCTTACCAGAATAAAGCCGATGATCAAAATCAATACCCCTAAGGTGATGGCAGCAATCAGGCCGATGAGGAAAAAATATCCTTTGCTTTTTAAATTCTTGCTCATGCTGTCATACCCCCAAATTTTTTCATAATCACCTGTGCGATGCTGTTTAAAATTACAATGATGACAAAGAGCACAATGCCGATGGCAAAGAGTGCGCTCTGATGTTCCGGCGTCGCATAGGACATTTCCATGGCAATGGTTCCGGTGAGCGTCGCCGCAGGATCCAGCGGACTTGTTGGAATCTGCGCCATATTCCCTGTAATGAGCAGTACTGCCATGGTCTCTCCGATAGCTCTTCCCATTGCCAGGATAACAGAGGAAAAGATCCCGGATTTTGCAGCAGGTAGAATAACTTTTGTGATCGTTTCCCGTTTGTCTGCGCCCAGTGCCAGCGATGCTTCCCGAAATTCCGGCGGCACCGCTGAAATTGCATTTTCTGAAATGCTCACAATAGTAGGCAGAATCATAATTGCCAGGATAATGGCACCTGCCAGAACACTGAATCCGCTGCTTGCCGCATCTGGATTAATCTTCTGCACCAGCGGAAGGATATATTCCCGAATAGCCGGAACGATAACGGCAAGTCCAAAGAACCCGTATACAACAGAAGGAATCCCTGCCAGAAGTTCAATGGCTGCTTTGAATAATCTCGCCGGTTTCTTTTTCACCATTTCCGACAGGAAAACGGCGCATCCCAGCCCTGTGGGAATTCCAATAATCAGTGCTCCCAGCGTAACACCCAGCGTTC
>CAUWJW010000105.1:0-8404 GCA_963558985.1 uncultured Clostridia bacterium
GTACTGGGGAGGTATGTATGTTCTGTACTTTCGGGGATTATCTTTTTTGGAGCAAATGCTCCGGAAGGATTCAATGCGGTGACGTGGTCAGTATGGTACAATTTTGCCTATCTGGGAGCAGAGGCGGCCATTACAGTTGCACTTCTTCTCATTCCCGCTGTACGAAAAACATTTGAAAAAATGAAAAAACAGTTCTAAAAAAAAGAGGGCGGCATATCTTTAAGAGAAATGCCGCCTTACTGATAAGTAAAAATACCTATTATAATTTAAGCAATTTTTGCGCGTTGTTGTAAAAAACATCCGTAAGCTGCTTATCCGTCAGACCGCTGACAAGAGTTCTCTGAATCTCTACAGTCGGATGATGGAATGGAGCATCCAGTCCCCACATAATTCGATCACTGCCTACCTTTTCATAAGCTTCTTTAATCTTGGTATGCATAGGCATTCCGGAAGTCTCCAAATATAAATTAGGATATTTTTTAGCCATATCAATGGCGGACTGAACGAACATTCCGTTCCCGTGCCCCATATGAATCATGACCATTTTTACTTCTGGGTATAATTCTGCCAGCTGTGCGACACTCCAGGGGAGAGAAAAGGGAGGATGGCCGGTGTGGATCATGAGAGGTATATCCAGTTCGCCGGCCAGCTCGGCAATAGGGAAGACAATGGCATCATTGGGCAGGTAAGCCTGAGAAAGCGGATGAAGTTTTATAGCCTTGAAGCCATGGTTTTCTACAGCATCTCGAATCTGTGAGACTGCATTATCTTCAGACGGATTGACCCATGCAGCGCCAATCAGACGCTCCGGATACCGGTCTGCAGCGAGGATACTTTCCCTGATGGGAAAAGTAGATACAATCGTTTTTTCGATATTGTATTCGTCCATTTGAGCAACCAGCTCTTCCGGTGTGATTTTTACGTCACACCATCCTCCAAAATAGCCTACATGGCTGTGGGCGTCGATTTTTTTAAATTTTTTCATTCTTTCTAACATACTTCCGCTCCTTTTCCATCAGTTGTGTAAATAAAGTGCCTTTTCAGGCTGGTTTTCTGAAGTGCTTCGGACAGAACAAAGGCGATAATGATACCTGATACTGCCTGGAAAGCTAAACCCGGTACCGCAGCAATAGCAGCAGCTTTTCCGAAAAGAACCCACCAAAAAAGAACATAGGCAACTCCCTGGGCCAAGCCTCCGGCTGCAGCGGACAGAATCCAAAGGCCTCTGCCTTTTAAGCCGAATGCATGATTTTTGATCATTGTGCCCATGAGGAGAGCCATGACAGTCTTACAAATCAGCGTTGGCAGCGCCCAAATGGTATAGCCGCTTACAATATCTGCAATAGCAGCACCGATTCCGCCTGCAAGAGCACCTCGCCTGCCTCCCAGCATAAGGACAGAGAGGAAAATCATAGAGTCACCTATGTGGGCGTACCCAAAAGGCCCCGGGAACTTGATGATAAAGACACCTAAAAATACAATAGCAATAAAAAGTGCCGTTTCACATAAGTTTTTTACTCGTTCTGTTTGTTTCATAATGTACCTCCTGTTTTTTATTATCATACTTGAATTTTGTAATTATTAAAATAGACAAAAAATACAATTATAACAAGTACAATTAAAAAAATAAAAAGAAAAAGCAGCTGATTAGCTACTTTTTAGATACAATTAAAAAATAAACAAAACATACAGTCTGACAGAAAAACTGCAAAAAAAGAATCAGTCTTCAGATAAAATAACTAGCAGCGTACCGTTTTTTACGGAGATTTGTGCATGTTCATCTATATATTCATTACTGATACCTAAAGGAAAGGTATTATAGAGGGTATAGTCCGACAGGGGGTACTGTACACCTGAAATTGAAACACCTGTGCTGATGTCAGATAATGATAAGACTGACAGATGCTGATTTTTCTTTTTTGGGAAGGTGCGGCTGCTGCTGCAAAGAACGGTACAATAATTCTTATAATCTGCCATCGCAATGCGGTTGAGCTTTGGAGCAGCGCCGGCCATCACCTGAATATTGGCTGCGGCATGGTCAAATCTTCCTCCCATGCCTCCCAGAATCAGAATATCAGTTCCGCCCATGTCAAGGGCGGCCTGTACACAAAGGCCTGTATCAGTATCGTCTTTTTCTGCCGGAACCTTTATAATTTCTGTCCCGGAACGGATATGTCCTTTCAGAGAATCAAAATCTCCAATAAGAAAATCCGGAATGATACCGGCTCCGATTGCGTGATCATATCCACCATCGGCGCAAAGGATTAAATCAGGCTCAAATCCATTCATGAGTTTCGTCAGACTTCCTTCCAAATAAGAAGTAATTATCATACATTTTTTCATAATTGAGATACCTGTATATGTAATGAAATTGCAACTGAGAAATAACCATTAACTGGATTATATCATAACTTTAGGCAATATAAAGTAAGAACTTGTCAAAAAACATGAAATAACATAAAGTTTTAAATATTACCCTTGAAAAAAAGACACAATAGCGCTATAATAAACTCATGAAACTACAAAATAAATTTATGATTTTGAGGTGAACACACAGTGGAAGAACAAATCAAAAAAGTTCTGAAAGAAAAAGTGGATCCGGTTTTGGCAGAGCATTATGGAGGCGCGATGCTGACCGGATTTGAGAATAATATCGCAAAAGTGAGACTGACAGGAGCCTGCGCTTCTTGTCCTTCGGCACAATACACCATTGAAGATATCGTAAAAGAAATCGTTATGGAAAATTGTTCCGGAGTGAAAGATGTTATACTGGACACATCAATCAGCGAAGACCTGATTGACATGGCCAAGAAGATTTTGCGGAAATAATTGTTATGTTAACAAATGCGGTTTTTATGGTATAAAAGTTGCATATGTTATAAATGGTTAGTGCTAGGGACATATCGGAATGATCCGTATGACTCTAAGAATAAAAAAGGAGTGATTTTATTATGCTAATGACAGGAGAACAGTACATTGAAAGCTTAAGAAAGCTGAAAACAAGAGTTTACATGTTTGGTGAACAGATCGAAAACTGGGTGGATCATCCAATTATTCGTCCGTCCATCAATTGCGTAGCCATGACATATGATCTGGCACAGGATCCGCAGTATGCTGACCTGATGACAGCAAAATCCAACCTGACAGGAGAAACTGTTAACCGTTTCGCTCACCTGCATCAGAGCACAGATGATTTAAGAAAGAAAGTTAAGATGCAGAGACTGCTCGGACAGAAGACAGCTTCCTGCTTCCAGAGATGCGTAGGTATGGACGCTTTCAACGCTGTATTCTCAACAACATATGAAACAGATAAGAAATATGGTACAAACTACCATGAAAACTTCAAAAACTTCCTGATCGAAGTTCAGAAGAACGACTGGATCGTAGACGGAGCTATGACTGACCCTAAGGGTGACAGAGGACTTCCTCCGCACAAACAGAAGGATGCTGACCTCTTCGTACATATCGTAGAAAGAAGAGAAGACGGTATCGTTGTAAGCGGAGCAAAAGCTCACCAGACTGGTTCCATCAACTCTCACTGGCACATCATCATGCCTACTCAGTCCATGAGAGAAGAAGACAAAGACTTTGCAGTATCTTTCGCATGCCCATCTGACGTAGAAGGTATGTACATGATCTACGGAAGACAGTCTTGCGACACAAGAAAATTAGAAGAAGGCGCTGAAATTGACCTTGGTAATGCTAAGTTCGGCGGACAGGAAGCATTAGTTGTATTTGACAACGTATTTATTCCTAACAAGTACATCTTCCAGGCTGGTGAATATGACTTTGCAGGAATGATGGTAGAAAGATTTGCTGGATACCACAGACAGTCTTACGGCGGATGTAAAGTAGGTGTTGGTGACGTAGTAATTGGAGCTGCTGCACTGGCTGCTGAATACAACGGAGCACAGAAAGCTTCCCACATTAAGGATAAGCTCATCGAAATGACTCACCTGAATGAAACTCTGTACTGCTGCGGTATCGCATGCTCTGCAGAAGGTTATGCTACACAGGCTGGAAACTACCAGATCGACCTGCTGCTGGCTAACGTATGTAAGCAGAACATCACAAGATTCCCTTATGAAATCGTAAGACTGGCAGAAGACATCGCAGGCGGTCTGATGGTAACTATGCCGTCCGAAAAAGACTTCAAGTCAGATCTGAAGGTAGGAAAGAACGGAGAAACAATCGGAGAAATCTGCAACAAGTTCTTCCAGGCTGCTCCTACTTGCACAACAGAAGAAAGAATGAGAGTTCTGAGATTATTAGAAAACCTGTGTCTGGGTGCTGCTGCTGTTGGATACAGAACAGAATCCATGCATGGTGCAGGTTCTCCTCAGGCTCAGAGAATCATGATTTCCCGTCAGGGCAACATCGAAGGAAAGAAAGACCTGGCAAAAGCTATCGCTGGCATTAAATAAGCAAGTCGTGATTTAAAAACGATAATAGGCCGCTGTGGGCATTATACCGTAGCGGCTTATTTTTTAAGAGAAGCGATAGGAAAAATTTGACATATCATATAAGGAGTTACAGCAAATGAAGTGTGGAGTAAGATTCTGCGGCGGCTGCAATCCCAGATTTGATCGGGGCAAAGCCTTTGAAACAATAAAAGAACAAATGCAGGATGTTGATTTTGTTCATGCAGAAGAGGGTGAACTGCACGATTTGCTTCTGGTTATTGGAGGCTGCACGAATTGTTGTGCATCTTATGAACAATTCGAATCAAAGCTGGGCGTTTTAAAGATGTGGGATAAAACCCATATTGAACGGATTTGCGATGAAATCGAAAAAAAAAATTAAATCAAATAAACAGTTAATGTTTAAAAATGGAGGAATCAAAATAATGGACTGGAAAGAAATTTATGAGAGTAGAAAGTGTTCTGCTGATGAAGCAGTCAAACTGATTCAGTCAGGGGATCGTGTTCTGTTTGCACATGCTGTTGCAGAACCTCAGGTTCTTGTTGACGCAATGGTAGCAAACAAACATCTGTATAAAGATATTACAGTATCACACATGGTAACGTTAGGAAAGGGTGAATACTCTCTGCCGGAAAACAGTGACGTCTTTACTTTTGAAGGTTGGTTCACAAGCCCAAGTACAAGAAAGTCTCTTGCACAGGGTCATGGTGAATTCGTTCCTGTATTCTTCCACGAAGTACCTAAGTATATCAGACAGGATATTTTCCATGAAGATGTACTGCTTGTATCTGTATCTGAACCGGATGAACACGGCTACTGCAATGTTGGCGTATCATCTGACTATACAATGCAGGCTATTAAATCCTGCAGAACTGTTCTGGCAGAAGTAAATGATCAGGTTCCGACTGTATTCGGAGATACTTTCGTACATGTAAGCGAGATTGATGCATTTGTTGAAAATTCACATCCGCTGTTCGAAAGCAAACCGGCAAAAATCGGTCCTGTAGAAGAAGCAATCGGTAAGAACTGTGCTTCCTTAATTGAAGACGGAGCAACTCTGCAGTTAGGTATCGGAGCAATTCCGGATGCAGTACTGTCCCAGCTGGGCGACAAGAAAAACCTGGGTATCCATTCCGAAATGATTGCAGACGGTGTTGTAGACCTGTTTGAAAAGGGAGCAATCGACTGCAGCCAGAAGGGTATTGATGAAGGTAAAATGGTCGTAACTTTCCTTATGGGAACAAAGAAACTGTATGATTTCTGTGATAAAAACCCAATGGTAGAACTGAGACCTGTTGATTATGTAAACCATCCGGAAGTAGTTGCAAAACTCAATAACCTGGTTTGCATCAATGCATGTGTGCAGGTGGATTTCATGGGACAGATCGTTTCCGAATGTATCGGAACAAAGCAGATTTCCGGTGTAGGCGGACAGGTAGACTTCGTAAGAGGCGCTGCTATGTCTCACGACGGAAAAGGAAAAGCTATCATTGCAATGCCTTCCGTAACCAAGATGAAGGATGGCACTATGGTTTCCAAGATTGTACCATTCATCGATCACGGTGCGGCTGTAACAACTTCAAGATGTGATGCAGACTACATTGTTACAGAATACGGTATCGCAAGAATGAAGGGAAGAACTCTGAAAGACAGAGCAAGACAGTTGATTGAAATTGCACATCCTGATTTCAGAGACGAACTGAAAGAACAGTTTAAGGAAAGATTCAACGCTGAATTTTAATTCAGATGATTGATATAAATATTTAAAAATTTTAAAGAAAGAAAGAGGTAACATTATGCAAGCTTTAAGAGTAGTTCCTGCAATCCATTACTTTGATACATTCAAAGACTTTAACGAAGAATTCAAACTGGGAAAAGGTGACATTCTGGTAACAAATCAGTGGATGTATGATCCGTATGTAAAACCGCTGGGAATTGATATGCCTGTAATCTATCAGGAAAAGTACGGTGCAGGTGAACCGACTGATGAAATGATGGATGCAATGAAAGCAGAAATGGACAAGTACGAATATGACAGAATCATTGCTTTCGGCGGTGGTACAATCGTAGACTGCTGTAAAGTATTAGCTTGTGATATCCCTGAAAAAGTAGCAGACCTTTACACTGGAAAAGTAGCTCCTAAGAGAGTAAAAGAACTGATCGTAGTTCCTACTACTTGCGGAACAGGTTCTGAAGTAACAAACGTAGCAGTAGCTTCTATTCCTTCTCTGAACCTGAAGAAGGGTATTGCTGACGAACAGACATATGCTGATATCGCAGTTCTGATTCCGGAATCTCTTCAGGGTCTGCCTGATAAAGTATTTGCAACTTCTTCCGTAGACGCTCTGATCCATGCTGTTGAATCATTCCTGTCACCAAAGGCTTCTCCTTTCACAGAAATGTATTCCATTAAAGCAATCGAAATGATCATGAACGGATACAAGCAGATTATCGCTGCTGGCGGAAACACTGCTGACAACAGAAAACCTTTACTGAAGGACTTCTTACTGGCTTCCAACTATGCCGGCATTGCATTTGGTAATGCAGGATGCGGAGCTGTTCACGCACTGTCATATGCTCACGGCGGAGCATTCCACATTGCTCACGGTGAAGCAAACTTCATCTGCTTTACAGAAGTATTCAAGATGTACATGAAGAAACAGCCTAAAGGTAAGATTGAAATTGCAAACAAGCTGTTTGCTGATGTATTAGGCTGCGATCCTGCAGACGTATATCCTGCATTAGACGAATTCTTAGGAAAGATTTTAGAAAAGAAACCTCTGAAAGAATACGGCATGAAAGAAGAGCAGGTTGCTGAATTTGCTAAATCCACTGTTGACAACCAGCAGAGACTGTTAGGAAACAACTATGTTCCTCTTACAGAAGAAGAAATTGCAGAAATCTTCAAGAACCTGTATTAATTTCAATTAGAATCAATTCAAGAGCTCTTTCGTAAGAAAGAGTTCTTTTTCTAGCATGAAAGGTGGGTGTGATAAATCATGAAGGAAAAGGTAAAAAAAGAAAACAGAAACGATTTTAATCTTATGAATGAAAATGAAGAAGTAGAAACTTTAATTGAAGAATTTGAAGAAGCAAAAGGAAGTGTTTATCGGCAGGCGATGAATGAAAAGGCAATCATTTCTTTTACGCTGGGTATTTTAAGCATTGTTTTTATTTGGCTCTTTACATATGCGGCACCGGTGCTGGGTATTGTAGGAATTGTTTTTGCTGTGCAGGCAAGGAAAGAAATGAAGAAAACTCCTGTAGTGGGAAATGGACTGGCTACTGTTGGACTGGTCTGCGCAATTGTTGGATTGGCAGTATCCGCTATAAAAATGATGCTTTTTCTTTTTAACTAAACAAAACAGGCAGTTTGACATGCCAGGTATTGTATGGTACCCTTAGGCTGTCATATAAGAATAGAAGCATTCATAGGAGGGGGAAATTTTTTGATGACCAATATAATTATAACTGAGCCGAGTAGGAATTTGCGCATGCTGGGGAGGCAGGCTCTGTCAGGCAGATGGAAGCAGGCGATTACTGCAGCACTCATATATCAAATTTGTATTACGCTGCCGGCGCTTATTTTAGACGAACTGTTTGGGAAGACATTTGGAGAGTTTTATGGTAATTTGTACTATGATTCCCCTAATGGTTTTGGCGCTCATCTGATTTCGAGATTCAGTGAGAGTGCCCAGAAGATTTCTGCTATGTCCGGGTTGTATGAATTTCTGGTGACAGGAGCATTTACACTGGGAATCGCCATCTTTTTTATTCATCTGTTCCGCAGGGAAGAAACCGATTCAGCGCAGGTATTTTGTGGATTTGAATATTTCTTTAAATCAGTGGGACTTGTCTTTATAATGGGTCTGTTTGTATTTTTATGGTCGCTGCTTTTTATCGTACCCGGAATTATCGCAGCACTTCGTTACAGCCAGGCGTTTCTTATTTTAGCTGATAACCCGCAGAAGGGCGTTTTTCA
>CAUWJW010000106.1:0-8323 GCA_963558985.1 uncultured Clostridia bacterium
ACCAATAGGAGCCAAACCGGCAGAAGCAGAAGCGGCAGGTTCTTTTAAAATAAGGACAAGCATGCCGAAACTCAACGACAAAAATGCAAAATTTTACTATTCTGATCTGAATCGCTTCTGGAAAGCAGGAAGGCTTGCACCGGACTTTAAATATTACAAAGGCATCATGGACGACGGAGTTACTGGAGGGTATGTATGGGGGAATTGTACCTGGTGGGCATACAGTCGCGCCAGTGAAGTGATTGGAGAACCACTGAATCCCAACCTGAGAGGAAATGCAGGAGAATGGTGGGAGTGTAACAAACGGGGACAATTTTATCCTTACGGCTCCCAGCCCAAAGCAGGTGCAATTGTAGTTTACAGAACCCATGTAGCCTTTATTGAGAAAATCGTAAACGGTCAGATTTATGTATCTGAATCCGGATGGCAGACAAGAACCTACGGACCGAGCTCCACAGATGATTTCTTTTTTCACTACGGAATTCCGTGGAGCAGCAATGGTAAACCTCAGGGATATATTTATGTAACCGATAAAAAACCGACTGAAATCAATAAGAAGCCTGCCAATTACAGTGTGAAGATTACAGCGACAGAGCTCCGTATGCGAAGTGGTCCGGGTACCGGTTATTCCAACATGGGATACATCAAGCCTGGTACATATAAACTAAAAGCAGTTACAACAGACGGTGAATGGGGACAGCTGGCAAGCAACGGATACTGGATTTCCATGGAGTATGCAGCGAAAGTATCCGGGCAAAAGAGCGGCAACAATAATCTGAAGTCGCTGAAAGTCAGCAGCGGAACCATGTCACCATCCTTTAAATCAACAACAACATCATACAGTGTTTCTGTACCGAGCACTGCATCATCAGCAACAATCAGCGCATCAGCTGCAGATTCAGATGCAACAGTTTCAGGTACAGGGAAAGTAAATCTGGCTACTGGGACAAACACAAAAACAGTTACAGTAAGAGCTGAAAACGGTGCGAAAAAGACATATACACTCAGAATTACAAGAGCAAAAGAGTCAAAAGTAAAGGTGGCTGTCACAGAACTGAATATGCGCAGCGGTCCGGGCACCAGCTATGCAAGCAAAGGCAAGATCAAAAAAGGTACGCACTCCATCATACAGACCCATAACGGATGGGGCAAGCTGAAGAGCAACGGTTACTGGATCAGTCTGGCTTATACAAAAGCGGAAACAGCACCTTCCGCACCGAGCAAACCATCCTTGAACACCTATAAAGTGCAGGTGGATGTAACCAGCCTGAATATGCGCAGCGGTCCGGGCACCGGATATGCAAGCAAAGGCAAGATCAAGAAGGGCATCTACGAGATTAAAGCAACAAAGAACGGATGGGGTCAGCTCAAAAGCAACGGTTATTGGATCAAGCTGTCTTATACGAAGAAGGTGACCGGAACCAGCAGTTCCAATAAAAACGAACCAAAGGCATATAAGGTGAAGGTCAGTGTCACCAGTCTCAACATGCGCGCAGGTCCCGGCACCGGTTACAAAAGCAAAGGCAAGATTAAGAAGGGGAACTACACCATTGTGAAAACCCAGAATGGATGGGGCAAGCTGAAGCATAACGGATACTGGATTAAACTGTCTTATACGAAGAAAATATAAGAGATGAAATTCCCTATTGGAAGAAGAACGATTTCAATAGGGAATTTTGCAGTTTTCAGAGAAACAAGGAGAAGAACGTGTTTTTACCAATTTCAAAATCAGATATGGATAAAAGAGGATGGGAACAGCCGGATTTTGTTCTGGTAACAGGAGATGCCTATGTGGATCATCCTTCTTTTGGCACAGCCATTATCAGCAGATACTTAGAACTGTTCGGATTCAAAGTAGCCATTCTGCCGCAGCCGGACTGGCACTCTGCAAAAGATTTTGCCCGTTTTGGAAAACCTCGTCTGGGCTTTCTCATAAACAGCGGCAATGTGGACTCTATGGTCAATCATTTCTCTGTATTCAAACACAGAAGGAAAAGCGATCATTATTCTCCGGGAGGAAAAGCAGGAAAGCGGCCGGACCGGGCAGTGATTGTCTACAGCAACCGGGCAAAAGAGGCGTTTCCCGATGTACCTGTTATTATCGGGGGACTGGAGGCCAGCCTGCGGCGTATGGGCCATTACGATTACTGGGACAATAAAGTCAGAAGATCAATCCTTTTAGATGCAAAAGCAGATATTCTTATTTATGGAATGGGAGAACGAGCCGTTATTGAGATTGCGCAGGCTCTGGACAGCGGACTCAGTGCACGGGATATCGGCTGGATTGCCGGTACCTGCGTGCGGGGAAAAACAGAAGATGCAGATGAAGAAACTGTGATTCTGCCGTCCTTTGAAGAAATACAAAAGGACAAGAGAAAGTATGGCAACAGCTTTGCCCTTCAGTACAGGAACAATGATGCAGTTACAGGAAAACGTCTGATGGAGCCTTATGCAGGCGGAAGCTGTATCATACAAAACCCGCCGCAGATGCCCCTTGAGCGAGAAGAACTGGATCATGTATATGAATTGCCATATGAAGGCACCTTTCACCCCGTTTACGAAAAAGAGGGAGGCGTTCCGGCTCTGAAAGAAGTAAAATTCAGCCTGGTGAGCAGTAGAGGATGCTTCGGAGGGTGCAGTTTCTGTGCACTGACTTTTCACCAGGGAAGAGAAGTTCGCAGCAGGAGCAGAGAATCACTTGTGCAAGAAGCAAAAAAATTTACAAAACAGCCGGACTTCAAAGGCTATATCCATGATGTGGGGGGACCTACAGCTAACTTTCGCAGTCCGGCCTGCAAGAAACAGCAGCAATACGGGGTCTGCAAAAATAAAGACTGTCTGTATCCTGCACCCTGCCCGCAAATGGATGTGGACCATACAGAATTTTGCAGCCTGCTCAAAGAATTAAGGCAGCTTGAAGGCATCAAAAAGGTGTTTATTCGATCCGGCATCCGCTATGATTATGTTATGGCAGATAAGAAGGACGATTTTTTGTGGGATTTGTGCAGATATCATGTAAGCGGAACTTTAAAGGTGGCACCGGAGCATATATCACCGAATGTGCTGGCACATATGAGAAAACCGGCAAAAGAAGTATTCGATGCTTTCTGCGAAAAATACAGGAGAATCAATGAAAAACTGGGGAAAAAACAATATCTGATTCCATATCTGATTTCCTCCCATCCGGGGAGCAGGCTGCAGGATGCAGTGGAACTGGCATTGTATTTGAAAAAAAATCATTTTATACCCGATCAGGTGCAGGATTTTTATCCCACACCGGGAACCTTGTCCACCTGCATGTACTATACAGAAGAGGATCCTTTTACAAAAGAGCCGGTCTATGTGGCAAAAAACCTTAAGGAGAAAAAGATGCAGCGGGCACTGATTCATTTTCATAAGCCGGAAAACAGACATCTGGTCAAAGAAGCTTTGGAAAAAGCAGGACGGAGGGATCTGATTCCCGTACTGCTGGGTGGGCAGAAGAAGAAAGGCAGGAAAAAATGAGTTTGATTTTTTCACTTGGTGAGATATTAGAAGAGAGCAGAGCAGCTTACCTGCAAATAAAGGAAGGTAGCAGAGACGGAGCCGCTTTTTATCCCGTAGAAGAAATCTGCAGCCGGAATGAGCCTCCATGTGGAGACAGCCTGCTGGCAAGAGGTGATAATCTTGATTTTATGCAGTATCTGATAAAAGAAAAAGGACTGGAAGGAAAGCTGCAGCTGATTTATGTAGACCCGCCGTTCTACTCTAAGGCCAGCTATGACGCAGTGATAAAGCTAAAATCTGATAAAGTAGGAGAGGTTCCGGCCATAAAACCGGTTGCTTATGACGATGTATGGAAGACAGGAATTCGGGAATATCTGAAAATGCTGTCTGTCCGTTTCTTTCTCATGCGGGATCTGCTGTGTGAGAAGGGATGCTTCTGGGTGCATTTGGACTGGCATGTCGTTCACTATGTAAAGCTGCTTCTGGATGAAATATTTGGAGAAAAGAATTTTGTCAATGAAGTGGTCTGGACCTATAAGTCGGGAGGAACCGGAAAACGCAACTTTTCCCGCAAACATGACACCCTGCTTTTTTACGGAAAATCCAAAGACTATTTCTTTCACCCGCTAAAAGAGAAGTCTTATAACAGAGGTTATAAGCCATACCACTTTAAAGGTGTGGAGGAGTACAAAGATGAGATTGGATGGTACACTCTGGTAAATATGAAAGATGTGTGGCAGATTGACATGGTTGGCAGAACCTCCGGAGAGCGGACAGGCTACGCTACACAAAAACCGGAAGAGCTTCTCCGCCGTATCATTCAAAGCTGTTCACAGGAAGGGGATCTGTGTGCTGATTTCTTCGGCGGATCCGGTACTCTGGCGGCAGCAGCCCGGGAACTGGGCAGAAAGTGGATCTCCTGTGACATTGGGGGAATCGCAGCGGCAAGCTGCATGAAGCGCATGTCCATAAAAAACAGTTCTTTTACTTTTTTAGAGCAGCATGCCGACTCTCATGGAGATGAGTTGAATATAAAGGTGGAAACAGAACCCATCCCCTTTACAGATAAACTGCTTATGACTGTAACGCTTCTGGATTATCAGATGGACACAAGAAAGATGCCCCTTCGGGGAAAAGACGGAGATATTCTTCAGCGATTCCGAAGGGAAGATCCGCTCCAGCTTCTGGAATACTGGAGTGTAGACTTTTCCTATGATGGAAGGGTGCACAGACCTCAGTTTTCCTTCCCCAAGAAGCAGGATCGAATTGAAACATCCTGCAGACAGATTGTCGGGAAGGCAGAAACTGTAAGCATTAGAACCATGGATGTTTTTGGAAACAGCACACTGAAAATTTTAGAGTTTTGATAAACAGAGGCAGAGAGTCTAACCGTACTCTCTGCCTCTGTTTTGCTAAAGACTTTTTAAAAAGGCTGTAACCTCTTCTTCTGAAGTTCCCCAGGAGGTAACAAGACGTACAACTGTGTCTCGTTCCCCGGCTTTGCTCCAGACTTCAAATGCAGTCTGGGCGGCAAGATGATCAGTGAGCATATCCGGGAAAACAGGGAACAACTGATTCGTAGGAGAAGAAGAAAAAAAGGTGTAACCTCCCCCTGCAATACCCTGCCTGAGTATGTCAGCCATTTTGTTGGCGTGGCGAGCCAGTTCAAAGTAAAGATCGTCCTTAAAAAGCTCCAGAAACTGAATTCCCAAGAAGCGTCCCTTTGCCAGCATGCCGCCCCTCTGCTTGATATGATAACGGAAATCTTCTTTTAACGCATCTTTCAAAATGACAAGAGCCTCCCCAAACATCGCCCCGTTTTTCGTTCCTCCTATATAAAAAGCAACGGTCAGTCGGGCAACGTCACTGAGAGAAAGATCGTTTCCCGGTGCAGTGAGGGCACAGCCCAGTCTTGCCCCATCCATATATAAGTAAAGATTCAGATCATCACAAACCCTGCGCAATGCTTTCAGTTCTTCTTTCGTATAGATTGTACCGATTTCTGTAGAGTCAGAAATATATACAAGCTTTGGTTTTACCATGTGCTCGTCTTTGTGGAACTGTACTGCCTCCCGAATCTTCTCGGGCAGGATTTTTCCATCAACAGAAGGCAGAAGGAAGACCTTATGGCCCGTAGCTTCAATAGCGCCTGTTTCATGTACACTTACATGACCGCTGTCTGCGGCCAGAACCGCATGATGAGGCCGAAGAAAGGCAGCGATGGCTGTCATATTGGTCTGTGTGCCTCCCGCCAGGAAATGGATGTCCGCATCGTTATCTGCTATGCGGCTTCTTAACAGCGCTTTTGATTCCTCACAAAAAGGATCCAGACCGTATCCATTTGTATGCATCATATTCGTATTCGAAAGAGCCGTCAGAATTCGGGGATGCGCGCCCAGACTATAATCGTTTTTCAAAAAAATCATCGTATAATATCCTCCTTAAGCATGATAATGGTAACACAAAACAGCCTCTTTCGCAAAAAGAAGATTATTGTGAAGTATGCTGATATTTTTCTTTTGTGGCAAGTCCGCCCCGGATGTGCCGCTCTGCCTTGTTATTATCCAAGACCGTTTTGACTTGTGCCGCCAGACCGGGATTTATCTCAAGGAGACGTTCAGTGATGTCCTTGTGTACTGTGGATTTGGAGACGCGGAATTTTTTCGCAGTTGCTCGGACAGTTGCACCGGTTTCAATGATATAAGCAGCCAGCTCCAGTACCCTTTCTTCTATGTAATCCTTCATAATTAAGACATTTCACCACCTCTTGCAATATTTAGCTAAAATTAACCATTTCCATATCTCAAATATATGTGAGGGAAAAAGGTTTAGAACAAAAGCTGAAAAAGGAGCAGGCAATTACATACCGATTCTTTTCCCGTCTGAATGGCGATATTTTATAGACTATTCTGAAAATAATTGACAGCCTGCAAAATATATGAGAAAATAAAAAAAATTCATACTGTGGAGGGACAAGAATGGGAAGACTTTCCGGAAAAACAGCACTCATAACAGGAGCAACCAAAGGCATCGGCGCCGCTGCAGCACAGCTGTTTGCAGCAGAGGGTGCAAAGGTAGCAGTCGCAGGCCGCGACAAACGAAGTGGTGAAGAAGTTGTAGAGCAGATCAGGCAGATGGGAGGAACCGCTGTCTTTTGCCTGCTGGACGTCACAGATTATAAGAGCTGGGAAACCTGCATCGGATTTGTAGAACAAACATTTGGGAATCTGCACATTCTTATTAATAATGCAGGAATCAGCTACAGGGAAACAGTAGAAGAAACAACGCCTCAATCCTGGGACAAAACCATTGCAACCAACCAGACTGCCATTTTCTACGGCATGCAGCTTAGCATTCGCACCATGAAAAAACATGGAGAAAACAGTGCAATCGTCAGCACTTCTTCTGTAGATGGAGTGACAGGAGACGCTGTATTTTTCTCCTACTGCGCCGCAAAAGCAGCAGTTCAGGCCATGACCAAAAGTGCAGCGCTTTACTGCGGAGAAAATGGATTGAATATACGGGTCAATGCAGTAGCGCCGGGATATATTCTCACCCCCATGGCCTATGAAGACGCCCGCCAGAACGGGCAGACCATCGAAGAGTATTGCAAAGAAACTGCCGCACTCCACCCGATCGGACATCTGGGAAAACCGGAAGACATTGCCCAGGCATATCTGTACCTGGCGTCAGATGAATCTGCATTTGTTACCGGTACGACACTGATGGTGGATGGAGGATATACGGCACGATAAAACGTACAAAAGAACATCAGAACAGGAGGAGAACATGTTTCGAAAAATGAGATCCGCAGAAAACGCTCTGCCGGAAAAAGAAGTTATTGAAATGCTGGAGACACAGCCCCATGGAACGTTAGCACTGGCAGGGGATGAAGACTATCCGTATTCCGTGCCAGTAAGCTATGCGTATAAAGACGGTAAAATTTATTTTCACGGTGCAGCAGAAGGCCATAAACTGGATGCGATTGCAAGACAGGAGAAGGTTTCCTTCAGTGTGATTCAGCAGGATCATATTATACCGGAAGATTACAACACCCTTTATAGAAGCGTTATCGTATTCGGCAGAGCAAGAGTGCTTTCAGGAGAAGAAAAAAAAGAGGCGCTCGTTGCGATTTTGCAGAAGTATTCTCCTGACCACATAGAAGGCGGCTTGAAGTACATTGAATCTTCCTGGGAAGAAGTGACTGCTGTAGAAATCCGGATTGAACATATGACAGGAAAAAAAGGACTGTAACTATAACTTTTCATGCACTTTTAACCGGCCTCTGGCATTGTCTGAGAAAAAAAGCAGTGCGGGGGTCTGTTTTTTTGCCATTTTCCTGTAAAAAATCCATTGACAAATAAATAGCTTTATATTATGATTAACAAAGAGTTAGAAATAACTAACTCGAGACAGGAGGTAATGGTAATTATGAATTTACAAAATGCTGTTCTTGGCGAAACATATTTGATAAAAGATATTGAAACACAAGATGAAGAAATGAAGAGTTTTTTATTTTCATTAGGGTGTTACAGCGGCGAACCAATCACAGTCATTTCCCGAAAACGGGGAGGATGTGTTGTTTCTATTAAAGACAGCCGCTACAACATTGACAATGGTCTGTCAGAAGCAATCTGTGTATAAACTTTCCATCGTACACAAAAATAGTGATTCAGATCGCTATTTTTTATGACAATGAGTTAGTCTTGGATAACTTGGAACAAATAAGGAGGAGAATAATGAGAATTGCTTTAGCCGGAAATCCCAACAGTGGAAAAACGACAATGTATAACGTACTGACCGGAAGAAACGAGCGTGTAGGAAACTGGGCAGGCGT
>CAUWJW010000107.1:0-8240 GCA_963558985.1 uncultured Clostridia bacterium
TCATCTGGATATTAGTAAATAAATCTACCACATCTCCCAATCTTCGTTTGTCCAACTCCGGACGTGCAAAATTCTTAGGGAGAATATCTTTGAGACGTTTGTTTTCCTTTTCAATAGCACGCATAGCATCGTCAATAACTGTACCGATCTCTGGTGTATGTGCCTTCGCCGCAATCTCACTCCAACGTGCGCCTGCCGGGACAAAGAAGATGCCTTCAGAAGTATATTCATCGATATCTTCCTCGAATCCGTCGCCTTCTTCTACTAAATCCTTATACTTTTCATCAAACCGGTCTGAGATATATTTCAGGAAAATCAATCCCAGAACCACATTTTTATATTCTGATGCATCAAGGTTTCCTCGAAGAACGCAAGCAGCATCCCATATTTGTTTTTCAAAACCAATTGCAGCCGTGTTTTTATCTGCCATCTTCGTTTTTCTCCTTCCTTAACATCCATTCCACAGCCTAAACCCTACCGCCATTTTCCGGTCATCCACTCATATTCCCGTCAGACTGAAAAGTAGATATGTTTCCATATAAGAACCTCTACAGTTCCCAAAATCAAAGATTTCAACCGTATCGAGAACCTTGTTACTTCGTAAGTAATAAGAAAACCGAGCTTTCCGCAAGGCTCCTCTGATGATACTAACCTCGCAAAAAGCCCGGAAATACGCCACTTTTCAGCCTTTATTTATCTCTTCTTGACAGCAAACAGACCGTCTCCACATGCCGCGTATTCGAAAAATTATCAAAAGGCTTCAGCGACTCCACCTCATACCCGTAATACGCAAAATACGCCAGATTCTCCGCCAGACTCTTAGGATTACAGGAAATATACACAATCTGACTGACCCCATACCCAATAATCCGATCCAGCGCCTTAGGCGAAATCCCCACACGCGGCGGATCCACCACAATCACATCCGGCTTCTCCTCCACAGACTCCAGCACCTCAAAAACATCACCGGCCAAAAACTCACAATTATCCAGCCCGTTGAGCGCAGCATTAGCCCGAGCCGCCTCCACAGCCTCAGGAACCAGCTCAACACCAACCGCCCGCCCGGCCTTTTTCGCCAGCGTCTGCGTAATCGTCCCCGTACCGCAAAACAGATCAAAGGCAACCTTTCCGCTGAAATCATCAATGAGATCCAGCGCATAAGAATACAAATGCTCCACAGCCTCCACATTCGTCTGGAAAAAAGAAAACGCACTCACCTTAAAATCCAGACCCATAATCTTTTCCATATAATAATCCCGACCCCACAGCACACGCAGCTCCTCACAGTACACCGCATCTGCCAGCCGGTCATTAAAAGTCCGAAGCACCCCCACCAGCTCATTGGAAAGCTCCAGACCGCGCAGCACCTCAACATAAGCCACCTCATCAAATCCACTTTCCGTAGAAGTCACCAGATTCACCAAGAGTTCCCCCGTATGAACACCCCGGCGCACAATCAAATGACGAAGCAGCCCCTTGTGAGACTTCTTATGATAAAACGAATAACCGCGCTCCCTGCAAAAATCCAGAGTAGCCCGCAAAACCCGATTAAAATCCTCATGCACAAGCTGACACTCATCCACCGTCACAATGGACATAAAATGCTTCTTTCTGTGCATACCCAGCGTCATCTCGCCTCCCTTTTCCATATCACCGAAGGTATACTCCATCTTATTGCGGTAGCCGTACCGGCTGGGACTCGGCTCAATAGGAAGCAGCTTCTTACAAACCACATCTTTTTTTTCCAGAAGAGTAATGACTTCCTGCTCCTTTATCTTTAACTGCTCTTCATAAGGGACTCCCTGATAAAGGCAGCCCCCGCAAAACGCACTGTGCTTACAAATTTCCATAAATCAACCTCTAAAACTCACCATACTTTTCATAAAACTCTTTTTTATACTCGAGGAAACGATCTTCCTCAATGGATTTTCTGATATTTTTCATCAGATTTACAAGGAAGTGCAAATTGTGGTTAGACAGCAGCATCGAGGACAAAATCTCATTGCATTTGAACAAATGGCGCAGATATGCCCTGGAATAATTCCTGCATGTATAACAGTCGCACTGATGATCCAGCGGTGTAAAATCACGCTCAAATTTAGCATTTTTGATATTTACCCTTCCTGCTGAAGTCATTGCCATCCCGTGGCGCGCAATCCTAGTGGGCAGAACGCAGTCAAACATGTCCACACCCCGTTCCACGCCTTCAAACAAGTAGTCCGGTGTCCCTACACCCATCAGATACCTTGGTTTTTCTGCCGGAAGATAATCCACACAATCATCAAGAATCTCGCACATCAGCTCCTTTGGCTCGCCCACACTGAGCCCGCCAATGGCATATCCCGGCAGATCCAGTTCCACAATTTCCTCAGCAGACTGTCTGCGCAGATCCGGATACATGCCGCCCTGCATAATTCCAAATAACGACTGCCTGTCCTTATCTGTCCAGGCTTCCTTGCACCTGCGCAGCCACCTTGTCGTCCGCTCCAGAGAATTTTTCACATAATCCCGATCCGCAGGATAGGGTGCGCACTCATCAAAGGCCATCATAATATCCGAACCGAGAGAAGTCTGCACTTCAATAGACTTTTCCGGAGAAAGCATGTGCTTCGACCCATCGATATGGGAGCGGAATTCCACCCCTTCCTCCGTAATTTTTCTCAGATCTCCCAGACTGAATACCTGAAATCCGCCGCTGTCCGTCAGAATCGCCCTGTCCCAGTTCATAAACTTGTGAAGGCCCCCCGCCTCACGGACAATTTCATGCCCCGGCCGCAAATACAAATGATAGGTGTTGGATAAAATAATCTCTGCGCCAAGCTCCTTTACCTCTTCCGGACGCATAGCCTTTACAGTTGCCGCAGTTCCCACAGGCATAAAAACAGGGGTCTGGATGACCCCATGCGGTGTAGTTACCCTGCCCCGTCTCGCCTTCGTGCGGCTGTCTTTTTTTATCAGCTCATAAGTTACAGATGCCATAATCACTCCTTAATAACCTCTTAACAACGCTTTTAGTTTTCTTCCTTCTGCTCTTTTTCAGCAGCCTGTACTGCTTCCTGTTCCCCTTTCTGCGGGCGGAAAAGAATAAACAAAATCGCACTTACCGCCATCAGAATCGGATAGTACAGATTCGGCAGGAAATCCAGCGGAGTCAGCTTCACAAGCGCTGCAGCTGTGAGAAGCTGCGCACCGTACGGAATCAGTCCCTGTCCTACAGATGCAAAAATATCAAGAATCGAAGCAACTCTCTTTGGAGACACTTTGAATTCATCTCCAATCTGCTTTGCAATAGGTCCTGCCATAACGATGGCCACTGTATTATTAGCGGTACAGATATCCACAAGAAGCACCAGAATGGCAATACCAAACTCTGCACCTCTTTTTCCCTTCGTTCTCTTGCGAATGGTATCAATAATCAGGTCGATACCGCCATTTTCCCGAATCAGAGATACGATGCAGGCAACAAAAATGGAAATCACAGAAATCTCAAAGAGTCCCGCCATTCCGTCTCCAATAGCAGTAAAGCTTTCCAGCAGCGTAAATTTGCCATATGCCACACCTACGATCATAGAAAGGATGATGCCGGAAATGAGCACAAGGAACACATTCAATCCGACAAGCGCACCGATCAGCACCACCAGATACGGCACAACCTGAACAAAATTATAATCATAAGTTACATTTGTTTTGTAAGTCATATCCATAGTCTGCACATAGAAAATCACCAGTGTAATCACAGCTGCCGGCAAAACGATGAAAAAGTTCTGTTTGAATTTATCTTTCATTTCGCAGCCCTGGGTTCTGACTGCTGCAATAGTTGTATCTGAAATCATAGACAGATTGTCCCCGAACATGGCGCCGCACACAACTGCCCCGATACATACGGCAAGCGGGAAGTTTGTCTGCTGGGAAACACCCAGAGCAATAGGCGCCAGAGCGGTAATCGTCCCCATAGAAGTACCCATAGAAACGGAAATAAAGCAGCCGATCAAAAACAATCCCGGAACCATAAACTGGGGAGGAATGATAGACAGGCCGAAATTTACAGTGCTTTCTACACCGCCCGCTGCTGTCACAACTCCTGAAAAGGCACCTGCCACAATAAAAATCAGCACCATTGTAATAATGTTTACATCACCGGCACCTTTTGAAATAATGTGCAGCTTTTCATCAAAAGTAATCCCCCGGTTTTGCAGCATTCCCACAAACAAAGCCGTCACAAAAGCCACCAGCGCAGGCATACCGTAAAAGTCTCCACTGATAATCCCTACACCTGCAAACAGTACAATAAATACGATAAAGGGCAATAGCGCCCATCCACGATGTTTCATTTAAAAAATCCTCTCTCTTCATAAAATAATTGCAAATACGTTTACCAGGCACCGCCGCCTCCGCCTCCGAAGCCGCCGCCTGAGAATCCGCCTCCTGAAAACCCTCCGGAACCTGTACCTTCCCCGGAAGCTGCCGGAACAGTCATCGTCTCCTGCATTTGATTCGTGCAAGAACGGAACACATTCATAAATAAAATCGTATTAAACAGATCGCCGCCCAGATCGCCGTGATACCACCCCGGCGGTTCCACTGCAACAGACGCAAACCGGTCAGCCCATTTGTCCGACAGCCCCATCACATAAGCGTAGGACAAATTATGGTAAAAATAAGCAGGGTTTTCATCGACCAGCGCTTCCAGTCTCTTCACTTCCGCAGTCTCAAGGAAACGTCGAAATCCCAGAAGCTTCCCGGTAATCTCATTGCCGTAATCTGTCCGTTTTCTCATTTGTCTTGCGCATAAGTACGCAGCTGCAGAAGCAGATACGGATGCCAGCCCTGCCCCAAAACCTGCAAAATAAATAACAATAGACAAAATCATAGCCAGCCCCAAAACAGCTAAAAGAAACAACACAATCTGTCCGACAAGAAATTTTATTCTTCCCATACTGTGTTTTCTGTCGTAAGTAACCATACCGATCAGATATAAAATAAAGAGCCCGACGGAAAAGACCACTGCAACAGGCTCAAAAAACGTTTCCTGCTTAAAGATTCCCCCAAACAGAATGCCTCCGCCTGCCGGAAGCGTCATCAGCACTGCTGCAAATATACGTGCTGCATCACTGCTTTTGTAAAAAATACGGTTCGCTCTTTTCTTATACTTGGCCTTCACTTGCTCTGCTGCTTTTTGATAGGATTCGTAAAAGGTCTCTTTCAATTGGCTGAGTTCCACCGAGCCCCCCTGTGCATGCTCAAAAATCCCATCCATCATAGTTTCTTCAAAATCATTGGCATCCCGCGGGAGTCTTTCTTTTCTGTGAAGAATCAGCTTTCCGGATTCCGGCTCTTCAATATCCAGATAGCCTTTATCCGCAAAGTACAAAATCATTGAGATTACATCTTTTCGATCCACATACCCGTCCAGAATATAACCCGCATCTGCAGGTGTCAGATTTTCCGGCGGATAAAACTCCACCGTACGGATAATCTTTTTATCTCTTCCAAATTTAAGCCACAAAAGCAACGCCAGAACAGCTGACAAGAAAGCAGTAACGAAGATGGCGCCATAAGCCCAGTCAGTATTCATTTCATTTACAAAATACCCTTCGGGCAGAATCTGCTGTACAGTAACCCCTGCTCCCTGAGGCAAAATTCCCTTTGAACGGATTCGGATATCCTGATCCTTTACCTGAACAGAAATCAGATCAGAAAAAGCATCAGAGCCATATTTTCCCGCAAATACCTTTAACTCTTTTTCATCAAAAGCCCTTGGCATTTTAATATGTACCGAAGCATTGTGTATGGAGGTTTCCCATCCTGCATCCTGTCCCTGCGGCAGCACATTATAGTAAAAAATATCATATGCGCTGATTTTATCATCATACAGACGACAGCGATAACGAATCCGGTATTTCTGCTTTCCCGACACAGTCCGATCTTCTTCCCCCACTCTTATGACGTAATTGCCATTCTCCTGAGTCGTATCATACTCATATCCATCTACTTGCACCTTGTCAATTTTCATTTTGCGGCTCTGCCGGACCTCCTGGCCGCCAACACGATAGTAAGCATCTCCTTCCAGAGGAATGTACCGGTAAATGCCGTGCTTTTCTTTATGAAAATCCACCTCGATGGTCTCTGTGATCCAAAGGGAATTATCCTTCTCTACCTTCACCTCAGTAGAAAAGGAATCCGTCGTAAAATCAAAAGAATGCCCGTATACCGGTTCACCTGTTGCTCCTGCTAAAAGAAACACAAGAGAAAAAGTTACGAGCAATCTCTTTCCCAGTTCACTAAAAGCGTATCCTGACATTTTTTCTGTCCTCCTGCGAGTCTATCTGAAACATAGGCTGCTTTTTAAAGTGAAACATTTTTGCAATCAGATTGCTGGGAAACACTTCCACCCGCGTATTCATCATTTTTACAATTGCATTATAGAATTTCCGGGAATTTGCAATGTCTTCCTCTACTGCCTCCACCTGTTTCTGAAGCTGCAAAAAATTAGTGTTCGCCTTTAAATCCGGGTAATTCTCTGCAACTGCAAAGAGCGTCCGCAGCGTTTGTGATACGGCTTCCTCTGCTTCCAGCTTTTCCTTTGGCGCCTCCGCCTGAGCCGCCAGACTTCTGGCATCTGTAACATTTTCCAGCACATCTCTTTCATGAGAGGCATACCCTTTTACTGTCTCTACCAGGTTTGGTATGAGATCTGCTCTCTTTTTCAGATACACATCCATCGTAGCAAAGGCTTCCTCCACACTGTTGCGCAGTTTTACAAACCCGTTGTAAGACATAATGAGCCAGAAAAGTACGACTGCAATAAAAATAAGAATCGCTGCAATTACACTGATATCCACTTTCTCTCCTCCTGCTTAATCCGGAATTTTCCAGTCTATAGGTTCTTTTCCAAAACGTTTTAAAAATGCATTGGTTCTGGAAAAATAACGGCCGCCCCAAAAACCTTTGCTGGCTCCCAGGGGACTTGGATGTGCTCCCTTTAATACTAAATGTCTGTTATTTGTAATCAGATTTTCCTTGGCTTTTGCATTAGCGCCCCACAGAATAAAGACCATGGGTTCTTCCCTTTCATTAAGACATGAAATCACCTTGTCAGTAAAAATTCCCCATCCCTTTCCTTTATGAGAATTGGCCTGTCCCCGCCGCACAGTCAGAACAGTATTGAGAAGCAGAACACCGTTCTTTGCCCAGCTTTCCAGGCAACCGTGACTTGGAGGCTCAAAGCCTAAGTCATCCTCTAACTCCCGAAAAATATTTACAAGCGATGGCGGTGCCGGTACCGGTTTTTGTACAGAAAAACAAAGACCATGGGCCTGCCCCGGTTGATGATATGGATCCTGCCCTAAAATCACTGCTTTTACCTCCTTATACGGTGTGAATTTCAGCGCATTAAAAATATCGTACATATCGGGGTATATCACTCTGGTCTTGTATTCTTCAATCAGAAACCGACGCAATTTCTGATAGTATTCTTTTTCAAATTCTCCTTTTAGGACCTTGTCCCAGTCATTTCCTATATTCACCATACTTTGTATTATATCGGAGATTTCAGGGAAAGACAACTTTTTATTTCTAGTTGTCTTTCAGAAGTTGTCTCTCCCTTTTTTTCATTTTGTATTCTATTCCAGACGGAATTTATTAACCAGTTCCTGAAGAATATGCGCCTGTGATGAAAGCTCTTCACTAGAAGCCGCTGACTCTTCACTGGTTGCTGAGTTTGTCTGAACAACAGAGGAAATCTGATCCAGCCCGTTTGTCACCTCAATAATTTCTTCTGCTTCATGCTGCACTGCGGCCGCTACTTTGTTCATATCCTCGACTGCCCCCAGTGCCAGTTCTGTTGTGGACTGTAAGGATTCAGTAACGCTGGTGACAATCTGGTTTCCCCGTTCCACTGCATAAATCGAACCTTCGATAAGTTCTTTTGTCGCCTTGGCTGCTTCATCAGATTTCGCTGCCAGATTGCGAACCTCATCTGCTACAACAGCAAATCCCTTGCCCGCATTGCCTGCACGAGCTGCTTCTACTGCAGCATTTAAGGCCAGAAGATTTGTCTGGAATGCAATTTCTTCAATGGTTCCGATAATCTTGCCGATCTTTTCAGATGCATCTGTGATTTCAGACATAGCTTCTGTCATGTTCTCCATCTGCTCATTGCTTGAAGTAATCTTTTCCCCTGCTTCCTCAGCATGGTGCTTTGAATTCTGCGCAAACTTAGAAGTTTCATCTGCTTCATT
>CAUWJW010000108.1:0-8204 GCA_963558985.1 uncultured Clostridia bacterium
AAATAACCTCAATTACACCGGCACTTACAATACCGATATTATTAATAAAGCTGTCCACGATATCCAGAATGTTCATACCTGCACCGGTGATAAACAGAAGGCTGAGAACAAAAGCAGGAACGATTACAATGGTAACTGCTTTTTTATGGCTCATTTCAAATTTATCATGGAACCCGGATACAACTGCCTGCAGAATGGAAATCAGGGACGTAATACCGGCCGTAAACAAAGCACCGAAGAAACAAACTCCGAAAAGTGCATTGAGAGCAGGCAGCGCGCTGATAGCAGTCGGGAAAGTCATAAATGCAAGACCGATCCCGGAACCTGCAACTTCACTTACAGGCACGCCCTGCTGCGTAGCCATATAACCCATGATACTGAATACACCGATTCCTGCGAAAATTTCAAAACCGTGATTGGCAGTCGCTGTAATGAATGCGCTGTTAACTACATCGGTTTTCTTCGGCAGATAGCTGGAGTATGCCAGCATGATGGAAAATGCAATGGACAGACTGAAGAAAATCTGACCGTATGCAGCTACCCATACGCTTGGATCTTTAAGAGCATTCCAGTCCGGCTTGAACATGTATTCCAGACCCTGCATCGCACCATCCAAAGTGACGCCGCGGACAACCAGAATTAAAATCAGCACGAACAGAATCGGCAGACAGATCCGGCAGGCCATTTCAATCCCTTTGTTGATTCCCTTGTACATAATAAAGGCGGCAATGGCCCAGATGATAATAAACGGTATAATCAGGTGCGTCTGAAGACCGCCCAGATTCAGAGCACTGTCTGTCAGACCCAGATATTCGGTAAAGAATGTGGTCGGATCTGCACCCCAGGCTTGTGTAAAGGAGAATCCTATGTAACTTACAACCCAGACAATGATTGCGAAATAATAGACTGCGATGACAAAGGCGATCATAACCTGAAACCATCCCAGCCATTCAAAACGCCGGTTCATTCTGGCCCATGTCACAGGCGCTCCGCCGCGGTAAGTCTTTCCCATGGTATATTCCAAAATCAGGATAGGAATCCCGGCTGTAATAATGGCGAAAAAATAAGGCAGCAGGAATGCTCCGCCTCCGTTGGTTGCTGCAATATAGGGAAATCTCCAAATATTGCCAAGGCCGACTGCAGAACCGATAGCGGCCAGCAGAAAGCCTACTTTTGAATTCCATTGGTCTCTCAAAATATAATTCCTCCTATAAAATAAGTGTAAATAAACATGTACACTATATCAAAAAAACGTTGAAAAGTCAACAAATATATTGTGTATACACAACAAAGAAAAAGAAACAATTTTGTGCAAAAAACTAATTGTGACCCAAACACAAAAAATACCCGCAAAACAGAAGGAAACTTGTTCCGGAGAACATATGTGATATAATGATTGTATATCCCATCAAAAACAACTATAATAGTAAAGATAGTACTTTAATTGCGAAAGGAAACGTGTCATGCACGAATATCCAATAACCGAACAAATCATAAAGATAGCAGAGAAACACTGCAGAGAAGCAGAGGCTCAAAGAGTAAGCAAAGTAAGCCTGGTAATCGGAGACTACTCCGGCTATGTGGGCGATTCGGTTCATATGTATTTTGATCTGATTGCAGAAGGCACCCTGTGCCAGGGGGCAGACGTTGAAATAACGCATGTAAAGCCCAAACTGAAGTGCCCGGCCTGCGGCCGTCTCTTCGAAAAAAAGCTCATGTCTTTTGCATGTCCCGACTGCGGCACAGACGGAGAACCGACAGAAATCGGAAAAGAATTTTATATTGAGAGCATTGAAGTGGAATAGGAGGAAACCGCTATGCACGACATCAGAAAAATAGATGTGATGGAAGGGATTCTGGATGAAAATGATCACATTGCACAGCATGTGAAGGAGCATCTGGGAGCCCACGGCGTTTTGATTGTGAATGAAATGGGCGCACCCGGAGTGGGAAAGACCACAACACTGAAGAACATTTTTAAACACCTGAAGGATCTGAAGCCATATGTAATTGAAGGCGATATTGAGTCAGATCTGGATACACAGGACCTGCAGAAACTGGGAATTGACACGCACCAGATCAATACATTCGGGGCCTGTCATTTAGATGCGCCGATGATTGACCATATGGTAGACCACATGAACTTTGATGAAAGAGGCATTTTGTTTATCGAAAATATTGGAAACCTGGTATGCCCTGCTGAATTTTCCATTGGAGAGCATGTAATGATGCTGATTTCCACGGTGACAGAAGGAAGCGACAAACCTTATAAATATCCGCTGGCTTTTGAGAAAGCAGATATCATTATCCTCAACAAAGTGGATCTGATCCCTTATTTGGATTTTGATGAAGACTTCTTCATGAAAGGCGTAAGAGCCCTGAACAAAGATGTACCGGTATTTAAAGTTTCCGGAAAAACAGGAGAAGGTTTTGAAGCAGTTGCTGCCTGGCTGGCAGAACGGGCAGCCGGACTGGAAGTAAAAGAACATCATCACGATCATGACCATCACGGACACACGCATGAACATAAATAACGAAGAAACACAGCGGATCAAACTATGGGGAATCGTTCAGGGGGTCGGATTCCGGCCATTTGTGGCAAAGATTGCAGACCGCATGGGCATGAAAGGAGAAGTCCTGAATATAGGCGGACTGGTGGAAATTACAGTTACAGATACACCTCAGAGAATTGACACTTTCCTGGAAACCATACAAAGAGAGAAGCCTCTTCCTGCCGAAATCGTCCATATGAAGAAGCAGAAGCAGGAAAAAAAAGAATTTGACGGCTTTTCAATTTTAGACAGCGGCAGGGGAGATGACGAAGCTGCCATGATTCCGGCAGATCAGGCCATTTGTCCGCACTGTCTGGAAGAAATGCGGGATCCGGAAAATCCGAGGTACAACCATCCTTTTATCAGCTGTATGATATGCGGACCGCGCTACACAATCATTGACAGAATTCCCTATGACCGGGAAAATACAACGATGGATGAGTTTCCCATGTGTGATTTCTGCGAAGAAGAGTACAAAACCCTGCAGAACAGACGCTACCATGCACAGACAATCTCCTGCCATGACTGCGGGCCTGTTTTGAGTATGTCTCCGGAGGAAGGGGCAGACCTGCTTAAAAAAGGAGAAGTGATCGCCTTCAAGAGTATGGGCGGCTACAATCTGGTCTGTGACCCCTTTAACGATGAAGCAGTAGCAAAGCTGCGGAAGATCAAGCAAAGAGAACAAAAACCCTTTGCGGTCATGTTTTCTGATGTGGAGGAACTGAAGCGCTACTGCTATATTTCTGAACCGGAAGAACGGCTTTTATCTTCAGCGGCAAGACCGATCCTGCTGCTGGAACATAAACCGACAGAATCAAAAGAAATCAGAAAAAGCCGGTTTATCGGCTCCTTTCTGCCTGCCATGGGAGCGCAGCATCTGCTTCTGGACCGGATCAGCCCCCTGATTTTTACAAGCGCCAATTTATCTGACATGCCTATGATAAAAGACGACAGTCAGATGAAGGCACTGATGGAAAAACAGCCTCTGATTAAAGGTGTCATTGCAAATGAGAGGAGAATCCGGGTTCGTATGGATGATTCTGTTGTGAGAGTTATAGACGGTCAGCCCCAGATGATTCGAAGATCCAAGGGATATGCGCCGGTGCCGCTTTATGTGGAATCGCAGACAGACCTGCAGATTCTGGCAGCAGGCGGACAGCTGAAAAATTCATTTGCGCTCACAAAAGGCCCCTTCGTCTATATGAGCCAGTATTTCGGAGATATGGACAGCATCGAAAATCAGAAGATTTATGAAGAAAATACAGAGCGAATGGCTCAGCTTTTTCGTATTCATCCTCAACTGGTGGTCTGCGATCTGCATCCCCTTTACTATACAACTGCTTTTGCAGAGAAGCTTGCCGCAAAAGAGAATCTCCCGCTCATAAAGGTGCAGCATCATCATGCCCACGTCGCATCTGTTATGGCAGAACATAACCTGAAGGGAAAGGTAATTGGTGTCAGCTTTGACGGGACAGGCTACGGAACAGACGGTGCAGTTTGGGGAGGAGAATTCCTTCTGTGTGAAGGCGGGGAGTATAAGCGGATGGAGCACCTGAGGTATGTAAAAATGCTGGGCGGCGATGCCTCGATGAAAGAAGGATGGAAATCGGCAGTCAGCTATTTATATGCCTGGGAAAACGGATATATGGAAGACGGAGACGGCGCTGCGGTAGATCTGTCTGATATCATGGATTATGCAAAAAGGTGCAGAGCGCACAACTGGAAAGGGGAAGAACTGGTAAGAAAAGCACTGGAGGCAGATATCAATACCATTCAAAGCTCCAGCATGGGCCGCCTTTTTGATGGGGTATCCGCATTGCTTGGGATTAAGGATTACAACGATTATGAAGGGCAGTGCGCCATTATGCTGGAAGATGCAGCTGCAGCTCCTGAGCAAGGAGAAGCGGGGCGGCTTGCTTTGGAATTTCATCACAGGATTGCACAAATGCTTTTGGAACAGTGCCTGAAAATACGCAGACAGACAGGGGCTGTACAGGTAGCTTTGACAGGCGGTGTCTTTCAGAACAAAATCCTTATGGAAGAAAGCCTCGGGCTGCTGCGGAAACATGGGTTTGAACCTTATTACAATGTTTCTGTGAGCCCTAATGACGGAGGAATTGCCTTGGGGCAGGCGTACATTGCCATGAAGCGGAAGGAGGCGGAACATGGCTATAGATAAAGTAAGAGCATATTTTCGCCGGCTGGGAATCGAAGATCGGATCCTGGAATTTGAAGTATCCAGCGCCACAGTCGAACTGGCGGCAGAAGCAGCGGGTACGATACCGGGAAAAATCTGCAAAACATTGTCCTTCTCAGATGGAGAAGACGGATGTATACTGATTCAAGCTGCAGGCGATACAAAAATCAATAATGGAAAATTTAAACGGCAGTTTGGCTTCAAACCGAAGATGCTTTCCCCGGAGCGTGCAGAGGAACTTACCGGACATGCAGTGGGAGGCATCTGTGCCTTTGCCGTTGATGATAAAAAAGTAAAAATATATGCAGACAGATCCCTGCAGCGGTTTGATACCGTATTTCCTGCCTGCGGCAGTGCAAACAGCGCAATAGAGATGACGTGTGACGAACTGTTTGACTGCTCTGGGGCTCTGGACTGGATCGATGTCTGTAAAATACCGGAGGAAGAATAACATGTGTATTGCAATACCGGGCAAAGTGATTGCCACAGATGGAACTACCGCTCAGGTAGATTTTAAAGGAAATATGGTAGATGTAAATGTAGGACTGGTGGATCCTGAACCGGGTCAGTATGTGCTGGTTCATGCAGGCTGTGCCATTGAAGTTATGGAACAGGACAAGGCGCAGGAGCTGATCAGTCTCTTTGCAGAGCTGGAGGAGTTGTCATAGTGGAAATTAAAGAAGTAATCAGGTATTTAAAAGCTTATGACGGGCCGGAGATCAAACTGATGGAAGTCTGTGGAACCCATACAGCCAGTATTTTTAAAAACGGGATCCGCAGCCTGATTTCCCCGAAGATCCGGCTGATTTCAGGACCGGGATGTCCAGTCTGTGTGACACCGACTGCCTATATCGACAAATGCATCGAATATGCACAGAAGGAGAACCATGTACTCCTTACCTTTGGCGATATGATGAAGGTGCCTGGAACTGCAGGAAGCCTTTCTGACATGAAGGGAAAAGGCGCGAAAGTGCAGCTGATGTACTCGCCTTTTGAAGCTGTGGAAAAGGCGGAAAAGGATCCGCACACGACTTATGTGGTGGCAGCCGTGGGTTTTGAAACAACAGCGCCCGCCTATGCACTGATGATGCAGCAGGCCGTAGAAAAAGGCGTGAAAAATATCCGGCTTGTGACAGCGCTCAAAACAGTAATACCGGCACTTACCTGGATCTGTGAAAACCAAAAGGACATTGATGGGTTTATCTGTCCGGGACATGTAAGCGTCATTATTGGAAGCAGACCTTATGAAGAGCTGGCGGAGAAGTATCACAAGCCTTTTGTGGTAGCAGGCTTTGAAGCAGAACATATTCTTGCAGTGATCTATGATATTGTCCGACAGCTGGAAAGAAAAGAAGCCTGCGTAAAAAACAGATATACCAATGCGGTGCGTGAAGAGGGAAACCTGAAAGCACTGCAGGTGCTGGAAGATTTTTTTGAACCGGGACCTGCTATGTGGAGGGGACTGGGCGTGATTTCGGACTCAGGGCTGTACCTGAAGGATTCTTCCTATGACGGAGGAAGCAGAGGGCTGGATCAGGACATGAAGCTGCCTGACGGATGCCGCTGCGGAGATGTGATTGTAGGAAATATAAATCCGGATGAATGTCCGATGTTTAAGACAAAGTGCACACCGATGGAACCATTTGGGCCGTGTATGGTATCTGCAGAAGGTGCCTGCGGCATCTGGTATCGGAATAAGTAAGAAACGAGCGGAGGAAAAAATGAAGATTACAATGGCTCACGGGAGCGGAGGCAAAACTTCTGCCGAATTGATGAGCAGTGTATTTGGAAAGCATTTTAAAAATAGTATTTTAGATAAAATGGAAGATGCAGCTGTATTGGATCTCCATGGAAAAGCAGCATTCAGCACAGACTCTTTTGTTGTATCGCCTGTCATTTTTAAAGGGGGAGACATCGGCAAACTGTGCGTATGCGGGACAGTCAACGACCTTTTGATGATGGGAGCAGAACCCAGATATCTGACCTGCGGATTTATCCTGGAGGAGGGACTGGAAATTCAGGTGCTGGATCAGATTGTAGCATCTATGGCAGCACAGGCTCAGGCAGCAGGTGTTACCATTGTAGCAGGAGACACGAAAGTGGTGGAAGGCAGCGGAGGTCTGTATATCAACACTTCCGGGATCGGGATCATTCCGGAAGGAAGGGATGTAAGCGCAGCGGGCTGCAGACCCGGAGACAAGATCATACTGTCGGGGACTTTAGGAGATCATCATGCATGTATTCTAAGCGCGCGTATGGAGATTGAAAACGGCATCACAAGTGACTGCGGATGTCTTTCTGATATAACAAAAGCCCTTTTTGACAGCGGAATCCGGGTAAAAACCATGCGGGATGTGACAAGAGGCGGACTGGGTACAATCCTGAATGAGATTGCAGATACATCCGGGTGTGAGATCCGGCTGGATGAAGAAGCAATTCCTGTAGATGAAGAGGTGAGAGGGTTTGCCGATATTCTCGGACTGGATCCGCTCTATATGGGAAATGAAGGAAAAATGATTGCAGTTGTACCACAGGAGCAGGTGCAGGAAGCGTTGGAACAGATACGAAATACAGAGCATGGAAAAAATGCAGCCGTTATAGGGGAAGTGTGCGAAGGCTCCGGCGTCTTTCTTACAACACGTCTGGGGGGCAGCAGAGTGCTGGATGTTCTCTACGGCGAAGGCCTGCCACGGATTTGCTGATTGCAGACCGGTGCCTTTGTTGACATGAAGTCGGCCAAACTATATAATACACATAGATTCAACGAACAAATCAGAAAAATATGGAGGTATGGAAGATGTTTAAAAATGTAATCGTAAGAAGACCGTGCAAAGCTATGGTGGAGGGAATTACATCAGCGCCTGAACTGGGCAAGCCGGACTATGAACTGGCATTAAAACAGCATGACACATACATCGAAGCACTGAAAAAATGCGGCGTAGAAGTTACTGTACTGGAAGCAGACGAAAGATATCCGGACTCCTGCTTTGTAGAAGATCCGGCTGTTATCACAAGAAAATGTGCGATTATTACAAATCCGGGAGCAAAATCCAGAAACGGAGAGAAAAACGAGATTCTGGGTGCTGTAAAAAAATTCTTTTCTGATGATCAGATCGAATATATTAAAGACCCGGGAACACTGGAAGGCGGAGACGTTATGATGGTGGGCGACCACTTCTATGTAGGACGTTCTGCAAGAACCAATGAAGAAGGGATCAAACAGTTTATTGCGATTCTGGAAAAACACGGACTGACTGGTTCAGAAGTTCCGCTTGAGAAAGTGCTCCACCTGAAGACCGGCGTCAACTATATTGAAAATAATAATATGCTGGTTTCCGGTGAATTTATTGACAAGCCTGACTTTGCAAAATATAATAAAATCGTTATCCCTGAAGAAGAGGCATATGCGGCAAACTGCATCTGGGTCAATGACACCGTGATTGTTCCGGAAGGAT
>CAUWJW010000109.1:0-8176 GCA_963558985.1 uncultured Clostridia bacterium
TACCACCTCTACCTCCCTTTGTCAATACCTTTTTCCCTTGTTTTTTCGAGTTTTTCCGAGTTTTGTAATGCAGCTTTTTATTCACTGATTTCTTTTCCTTTATCTTTCATCTAAAGTTCTCCTGTTACCACATACCTGTTTACACGTTCCACAAAAGCTTCCACCGCTTCCATATCCGGGTTGTCCGGAAGTTTTGTTTTTGCTACCGCCTCGTCCATTCTTTTTTCATATTCTTCCAGAAGTTCGTAAAATGCAGGAGAAAGTGTTCCGTCCGGAAGCATATATTCTCCGCGTCTGATTGCAAGCAGAACAGGAAGATCGTTTGTCCTATGTGTAATAATTTCACCTTTTTCAAGCAGATCTGCAGCCATCATAAAGGTGCGGATGAGATGCATGGCATGCTTATTAAGATGGTTATCATCTTTCTTTTTCCTGCGCTTTCCAATCTTGTCATAATTCTGTACAACGGTCTGCATCGTCCTGCACAGGCTTGTGTAATCACGCAGGGGAAAATGCTTATAATCCGCATCCACAAATATTTCTGTATCCATCTCCGGATTTTCTGCCCTGTCAATATAAAGTCTGAGCTTTGCTGCATTTCTCCCGGCATATCTGCAGTTAAAATCCTCCAATGCATTCCTGACTGATTTCAGAATCTGTTTTTCTTTGTCACTTTGCGGCAGAGTGTCTCTGGCGATTGCATTCTGCAGCCTGCGAAGCTGAGCTCCCGCATATCCTCCAAATGATTTGATTGCTCTTTTGGACAGAAAGATTCTGCTGTTATCAATCAGTTCCTGTCCAAGCACAGATTTTATAAGATACTGATCTTCATCAAGCCCAAGAATCTCGCATGTGTTTGGATTGCATTCCAAAAGCAGTTTTACAAGTTTATTAAAACCATAAATTACCGTATCTGTCTTGTCGTCTTCGTATTGTTCAAATTTTGTGAGTCCAATCAGGTCAGAGGGCAGCTGCAGCGTTACTCCCCGAAGGTCAATATCGCTGCCTTCACAATTTGTTCCATAGGCATAACTGCCTCCAATGCCCAGAAGCATTATGCGCTCACCCAGCCGCTCGCTACTTCGGATAAAATCATATTCTGCTGTCTGCAAAAGAACTTTAAAATCCATTTCGTACTCCTCTGTTTCTTAATATTTACGATAAAAAATACAGCCAGATCAAAGATACAACCAGTGTAATGGCTGCCGCTCCGACTGCATAAAGCCCTTTCTGGTACGGTCTTTTTCCTTCTTCTCTCGCTTTGTCTATCTCATCAAGACCGGTTCCTTCCATAAATGCGACCACTTCACGGTAGGTCTGAATATCAAACTTTTTCTTCTCTCTTTCTGCAAGAGCTGCTATATAACAGGCAGCGCCAAATATAACGACCCAGACGGCAAGCCCCGCATAGGAAAGAAAATGTACCAGCGGCAGAGGTGTAAGGATAGAAGCAAACAGCATCACAGCAAACAGCATCACAGCAAACAGGATACTTAATCGCCCGAATTTAACTCTGTCTTCATTACGGATTTCCTCTTTCATCATTTCAATATCTCCTTTAATCAACTGATCCAAAGAAACTTCCAGAACCTTGCTGAGCAAAACAAGACTATGTATATCCGGACAGCTTTTATTCGTTTCCCAGTTTGAAATCGTTTGTCTCGATACATAGACCATTTCTGCAAGGCGCTCCTGCGACAGTTTCTTTTCAGTTCTATATGCTTTTATTCGTTTTCCCAGTTCCAACTTTTCCCCTCCTTTCCGCTCATATGATACCTGAAAAGTATGATTTTGTCTGTCAAAAGGCTTTGACAGCCCCTGTTTTCCACAGTAAAATACAAAACGCCCGGACGACGTAAAGCCACACGAGCGCATAAAACAATTTATCCCTCATCTTTTGCATCACTTCTGCTCCGTCTATCAGCTCACCCTGATCAGCCTGCTCTTTGCCTGCCATAATGGCATTAATCTCTCCCGCCGCACTGATACAAAAGCCCGTTGCAGATTGCTGCAGCAACATTGCTCCCACCTTTTCTCCCCTTTGCCACAATATGCGGGATACTGGAACAGAGAAGCTTTTCCTTGGATTCCACCACGTTAACAAACCCAACAGGAACACCGATGATCAGCTCCGGCTGCAGACTTCCCTCCCGGATCAGCTGTTCCAGCTGAAGCAATGCGGTAGGCGCATTCCCCACTGCAAAGATAAGGGGTCCCTGCAAAGCAGCAGCCTTTTTCACAGCTGCTACTGCTCGGGTAGTCCCCTCCCGCTGTGCCGCTTCTTTTACATCCTCATCGCCGATAAAACAAATCACCCTGCAGCCGAATTTTTCTGCAGCTGTCTTATTGATCCCGGCCTGAGCCATTCTCGTATCCGTCACAATTGTTGCACCCGCAAGGATAGCCTCCATCCCTTTTTCTGCTGCGCCGGGAGAAAACACTAGGTTTTCCAGGTAATCAAAATCCGCACTTGTATGAATCACCCGTTTAATAATCGGTGCCTCCAAAGGGTCAAGCTCCACGTCTCCCATTTCTTCAGAAATAATCTCAAAGCTGCGTTTTTCAATATCCGCAGGACGCAAATCCTGCAAAGCTCCGTTTTCTTTCATCGTAACCTCCATACTACCTGTAATCCATGCCGTAATCAATACCCTGTTCCAGAATATCATAAATCAGCTTCATATCTGAATTTTTCCGAATCCCATCTGCCAGCCGGTCATACTGCTGCTCTTTGTAGGCTTTCAGATCCACCAAAGCCGCAGCATCTGCCGCTTCCCCTTCTATGCCCTTTTCCCTGAGAAGAGCAGAAACAACAGCACCTGCCACTGCCTCTGCATCAAAGACTCCATGGACGTAAGTTCCGTAAGCATTTCCCACATTTAATCCGTCTTCTTTTTCCGGCTTTCCTGTCTCAGCCATATGTGAAAGCACATTTCCGCCTTCAAAACCGGTCTCGCCCATATGGATTTCATATCCCTCAAAGGCAAGACCTGACAAGGAGGAAAAAATCCCCTCCACCTTTTGGAAGGTTCCGGATACTCTTGTTCTTGTTTTCTCGGTACCAAATACAGTAACAGCAGGAAGCAGACCCATTCCTGCCAGCTCGCCTCCATGCTCCACACCCAGCGGATCCTTCAAAAGCCTCCCCATCATCTGATAACCACCGCATATGCCGAATACCGGTTTTCCCTCTGCTGCATGCTTGAGAATACAGCTTTCCAGTCCGTTCTGCCGCATCCACAGAAGATCTGCCATGGTATTTTTGGTGCCCGGCAGCAGAATCAGATCCGGATTTCCCAGTTCTGCCGCAGCTGTCACATAACGCACATCTACCCCTTCCATAGACTCCAAAACATGAAAATCTGTAAAGTTGGAAATGCGGGGCAGCCGAATTACTGCTAAATCTACAAGCCCTGCTGCTTTTTTGCGTGAAAAACGCTCTGTCAGGCTGTCTTCCTCATCAATATCCACATCAAGATAAGGAACGACTCCTGCCACCGGCTTATCAATTAATTTGCAAAGCTGCTCCAGACCGGGTTGCAGAATGGAGCGGTCTCCCCGAAATTTATTGATAACCACGCCTTTTACCAGATTCCGCTCTTCGGCTTCCAGCAGCTGCATGGTTCCCACAATAGATGCAAACACGCCTCCCCGGTCAATATCCCCCACAAGGAGAACCGGTGCTTTTACTAGCTTCGCCATATACATATTTACAATGTCCTGCTCTTTCAGATTAATCTCTGCAGGACTGCCTGCCCCTTCCAGGACAATAATATCATACTCCGCATCCAGCCTGTCATAAGCTGCCTTCACTTCCTTTACCAGTTCCCTCTTGTGCTTATAATATTCCTTTGCACCCATGTTTTCCATCACTTCCCCATTGACAATCACTTGAGAACTGGTATCATTGGTCGGCTTGAGCAGGATAGGATTCATCCACACGCTTGGCTCAATTCCTGCCGCTTCTGCCTGTACCACCTGTGCCCGGCCCATTTCCAGGCCGTCTTTTGTGATAAAAGAATTCAATGCCATATTCTGCGCTTTAAAAGGCGCCGCCTTATATCCGTCCTGCTTAAAAATCCGACACAAACCTGCTGCAATCAAACTTTTGCCTGCATTGGACATGGTTCCCTGAATCATTATACACTTTGCCATAACTGTTCCCTCCTTTCAAGCGCTGCAAGTAGCCTCTCGTTTTCTGCTCCGGTCCGCACTGCAATACGGAAATATCCTTCTTCCAGCCCTGCATAGTTAGAGCAGTCCCGAATCAGAATTCCTTCTTTTCTCAAATCCTTCCCAAGATTTTTGTGATAAAGCGGATCCTTTCTTTTTTCCAGTTTAAAAAAAATATAATTGGCTCCCGGAGGGAAGACCCGGTATCCCAGACGGGACAGCCCCTCCTGCAGCAGCTGTCTTTCCCGAAAAACCAGCTGTCTGGATTTTTCCAGATAAACATCTTCTTTTAACGCTGCAATTCCCGCCTCCTGTGCAATTCGTGAAACACTCCACGGCTGCCCGGCGCGGGACAGCTTTTCCAGAAGTTTCGTATTTCCGCAGATTCCATACCCCAGGCGGATTCCCGGCATGGCATAATTCTTAGTAAAAGCCCGCAGCACGAACAGTTCGTTATTCCCGAATATCAGATCTTTTATCCCTGTCTTTTTCGGGTTTTCTACAAAATCAATAAAGCACTCATCTACTACAGCCAGTATTTTTTTCTCTTTGCAGCACTGCAGTATTTTTTTTAAAAGTTCCGGTTGAATCAGCTGTCCTGTAGGATTGTTGGGATTGCACAAGAAAATCATTTGTACCTCTTCTGTCAGCACCCGGCAGAATGTATCGTCCACTACAAAGTCCTTATCTTCCTGAAGATAAAAGTGCTCTGTCCGGCATCCGACGGCTGTAAGCGCCTCTTCATATTCTGCAAAAGAAGGGATTGGAACCAAAGCTTTTTTTGGCTTTACTGCTGCTGCAAGACGAAAAATCAGATCTGCCGCCCCGTTTCCGAAAATCAGGAATTCTTCCGGAACCTGCTCCTTTTCCGCTACAGCCTGCCTCAGATTTCTGCAGAGAGGGTCCGGATAACAGCAGCACTGCTCCAGCGCCTTTACCGCAGCCTTTCTGACCTTTTCCGGCATTCCCAGCGGGTTGATATTCGCCGAAAAATCCAGGATGTCCTCTTCTTTGATTCCTTGTTCTGCAAGAGAGTAAATATCACCGCCATGTATATATTTTATCATAACCAAACTCCTGTCACTGTATAAAGAATCCCTTTTATCATAAGCGCCAGCGCAAAGCAAAATACAGCTGTCCCATAAAGCAGCCTGTTGGCCGAAACGATATCTTCATATTCCACAGCCCTTCCCGGATCTCCGATGGTCTTTTTGGCGTACCGCTTTCCAAAATACCAGGCATCTCCTGCAAGACACACATGCAGTGCTCCTGCACATACAGCTTCTGTCTGCGCACTGTTGGGGCTGGCATGATTAAACCGGTCTCTGCGAAAAATACGAAATGCATTTCTTCCATCCAGACCAAAAGCTGCTGCTGCCAGAATCATCAAAAGTGCCGCAATCCTCGCCGGAATAAAGTTCACTGCATCGTCCAGTTTTGCAGAAAAACGTCCAAAGTACAAATACTTTTCATTTTTGTAACCCACCATGGAATCCAGTGTGTTGACTGCCTTGTAAAAAAAAGCTAGCGGTGCGCCCCCTATTGCCATAAAAAGCATGGGAGCCACTGTCCCATCTGATGTATTTTCCGCTACTGTTTCCACTGCTGCTTTTGCCACCTGCTCTGCGTCCAGATGTTCTGTGTCCCTTCCCACGATCATGGATACCTTCTGCCTTGCGTTCTCTAAAGTACCGCTTTTCAGCTCCCGGTACACCTTCATGCTTTCTTTTTTCAGAGATTTTACAGCAAGAAGTTGTGCACACATGATGGATTCCAGTCCAATCCCCAGCCACACATGAATCCCATAGGCAATATGCAAAATCAGGAAAGAGGCGAGAAAGGAAAGGAGCGGGATCAAGATCCCTAAAACAGTACCCGCTGCCAGCTGTCCTTTTTCTGTTTGCGGGAAAATACGCCTCAGGACTGTCTCTCCTGCAGATATGGCACTTCCTATCAGCCGAACGGGATGAGGCAGAAAGTGGGGATCTCCCACTGCAAGATCCAGGAAAAATCCAAGGATCAAAGGAAGCAGACACAGGATCATGACAGAACCTCCTGTATTTTTTCTGTCAGACTTTCTATGGCAGCTTCCGCAGATACAGCCGGTTTCATGCCGTATTTCTCTGCTTCCTTTGCTGTCTGCGCCCCGATACATACAGCATTGACGCTTTTGGGATCAATATCAGGATTCTGCTTCATAAAGCCGCGTACAGTGGATGCACTGGTAAAAGCAACGCAGTCTACGGAGCTGTCATACGGAGAAACCGTCTCTTCCCCTTCTACTGTATGGTAAACCGGGATGTCATCAAAGTCCGCCCCTGCTTCCTGCAGCGGTGCTGTTACTTCTTCAGTCCCAATGTCAGCCCTTGGAAGCAGGATTTTTTCTCCCGGCGCCGCTGTCTCTGCCAGCAGTTCTCCCAGAGCTCTGCCGCTGTACTCCTGCGGCATCAGGTCAGGAAAGATTCCTCTTTCCTCCAAAACCTTTGCAGTTCCCTTTCCGATTACTGCAAAGCGGATCCCTGTCAGGCTGCGGATATCCTTTTTCTGTTCTCTCATTGCGTTGAAAAAGACATCTGCTCCTGCAGGGCTTGTAAAGGTAATCCACCTGTAAGCTCTGAGGTCTGCAATGGCTTCATGAAGTCTCCGGTTGTCGGAAGCAGGCTCTATGGAAATTGCAGGCATCAGAACAACCTCTGCTCCCAGTTCCTTCAGCTTGTCTGCCAGAGCCGAACTTCTGCTTCTGGGCCTTGTCACGGCAATCTTCTTTGTTCCAAGAGGACGATCCTCTGCCCAGTGAAATTTTTCTGCCAGTGGACAGACCTTACCAATTACAAGGATGGCCGGTCTTCCTATTCCGGCTGTTCTTGCTTCTTCCGGCAGTTTTTCAACAGTTGATACCACCCTGCGCTGATGAGCGCAAGTACCCTGCTGGAGAATCGCTGCCGGCGTTTGCGGATTCATTCCTTCTTTCAAAAGTCCGCGGCAGATTTCTGCCATTGCTGAAACCCCCATGAGAAAAATAAGAGTGCCCTCAAGACTTACTAATACTTTGTAGTTCAATTCCTCTTCTTTTCCTTTTTTTCTGTGCCCTGTGAAAATATGCACCGATGAGCTCCAGTCTCTGTGGGTTACCGGAATTCCGCTGTAAGCAGGCACTGCCACAGCAGATGTGATTCCGGGAACAATCTCAAAAGGAATTCCATGTTCGCAGAGCAGTTCCAGTTCTTCACCGCCTCTTCCGAAAACAAAGGGATCTCCCCCCTTAAGCCGCACCACTCGATTTCCCTTCTGCGCTTCTTTCAGCAGAATCCGGTTGATCTCTTCCTGAGGAATGGGATGGTACCCCGATTCCTTTCCTACAGAGATCTTCCTCACATAGGAAGGAATCATCGCCATGATTCCCTGCCCCACTAATTTATCATAGACTACTACGTCAGCCGATTCTAAAATCGCTTTCCCCTTTAAGGTAAAGAGTCCTTCATCTCCCGGGCCTGCTCCCACCAGCCAGACTTTTCCCTGTTTTTCCTTCATCTACACTTCTCCCTTCAACTGCTTTGCCAAAGCAACAGCCAGGTTCTTTGCTTCCCGGCGAGATCCCCGGATTTTCCCGGTTCTGCATGCCTGCATTCCTTCTTCACAGTATAGTCCCCTGAGAAGAATCTCTTCTCCCCGGATCTGTGCAAAGGCTCCAATAGGAGCACTGCATCCTCCATCCAGATAGCTTACAAACATGCGCTCTGCTTCTGCTTCCTGTCTTGCCACTGGATCGTCTACACCTTTGAGCCAACTGTAATCTTCTCCTGCTCTTCCCTGCACTGCCAGAATTCCCTGACCTGCAGCCGGAATCATTTCATCGGGTGTAAAGCTTCTGCTGATTCTGTGGGAAAGTCCCAGCCGTTTTAAGCCTGCTCCTGCCAGAACCAGGGCACTATATTCGCCTTCATCTAATTTTTTCAGCCGGGTCTGCACATTTCCCCGTACACTTTTCTGGTTCATCTGCGGG
>CAUWJW010000110.1:0-8158 GCA_963558985.1 uncultured Clostridia bacterium
GAGAAGGCGGAAGAACAGTAGGATCCGGCGTTGTATCCGAAATCATCGGCTAAGACTTAAACCAAATAAGAATTATGAAATGGGCAGACTTAATTGTTCTGCTCATTTTTTATTCTCAATTTTTGAAAAAAGTGTAACCTTTTGCGGAAGAAGTTGTTATATAAGTGAAGGAAGGGAGGGGCACATGGAAAATGAAATAATACGTGAGCTGTACAGGCGGTATGGAAAAGAAATTCAATTTTATCTTTGTGCCTTATGCCGAGATGATTTTATGGCAGAGGATCTCACGCAGGAAACTTTTCTTAAAGCAATACTGTCTCTGCAGCAGGATCATGAGAATATGCGGGCATGGCTGTATACAGTAGCCAGAAATCTTTTCTTTAACAGGATGAAAAAGGAAGGTAGAGAGGTGCTGCGTGAAGAAACTGAAAGCAGGTCAGATAGAATCAGGAATTTTGAGAACATTGCAGGCGCAGAGGAAGAGCTGATTGAAAAGGAGCAAAAGCGAATCCTTTATGAAAGCATCAGCTGCCTTTCTGCAGATAAAAAAGAAGTGCTGATCATGCAGTACTTTGGAGGACTTTCCTTGAAGAAAATCGCTAGTGTAACAGGAAGGACAGAAGCCAACGTAAAAGTTCTCAGCTTCCGGGGAAAGCGGGAACTGAGGCGGATTTTGGAGGTGAAAGGGTATGAATTATAGAGAAGTGCTGGAACTGTACAAAAAAGGGGAACTGGAAAAAGAAAAAAAAGAAGAAGTTGAGCAGGAAGTTGAAAAACACCGGGCGATTGAGGAGTACCTTTTGGAGGAAGATGCCCGGCTGGAAACACTGCTTCTGGCAGGTGGCGATGCGATTCGGGAAGAATCCCCGCAGCCGCAGGAAGAAGAGTTTATCACAAAACGTGTACAGGAAACCATACGGCGCGCATTTTTGAAAGCGGGAATTTTAACATGTGCAGCTGCTGTTGTGATTTTTCTCTTCGTTCTTTTCGGACTTCCCCGGGCTGTGGATCAGTTTTTCTATGATCCGGGTGAAAAGATCGGAGAGGATACAAACCGGATGAGTCTGGATCTAGCCGTATATACAGAGCTTTTTCTGCCGGCGTATATGAGGGATTCCGTGGAGGTAGAAGAGAGAGGATATGGTGTCTATGATATTGTGATTCCTCAGACAATTGCTTTTGGAAAGGGAGATTTTCATCATGCAGCAGGAAAAATCGAACGAAACAAGATGAAACTCTATGACCCCAGTGTTGTGCAGGAACCGATCGGGAATGCCTTCGGCTGGCTCATTACCGATGGAAAGGAAACCGATTCTCTGCGGAACTTGCAGAAAAAAGGCAAACAGATTCATACCGTGAACGAAGGGAATCTTTCCCAGGTTCGGGAAGAGGCGGAACTGCTTCCGGATGGCCAACTGTTCCGGATTTATGCCACGTTAGATAAAAGGATGCCCTATGAGGAATTTATTGCGCATAGGGAAAAGTTGGGAAGTCTGACAGAACTGTGGTGTGCAGTTGCAACGGCTGACAGAGATCAAGAGGGCACACTTTTAGAATATCAGGATGCAGTCGGATTTCAATGCTCCCTTACTTCATCTACAGACCTGGAGTGGGATCACAAAGTCTATCCGGCACTGCGCACCTGGCCGACGGGGGAAGACAGTGAAGCGTGTGAAAAAAATATGCAAAAGGAAAGCTATATGAAAACGCATTTTATCAGCCTGCTTTCTTATCTTGCAGAGCAAAAGGCGTTTCTTGAAACGATGGAAGGTGAGAACGGCGACTGGGAATGGAAGGCGCAGTGGATGCGGCAGACCGCTGAAAAAATAGAGGAAGAGGGACTGATGATTCACGGCTTCTGCGGTCTGGCAGACAAAGAAACCATTCAGAAGCTTACGAAAAACAACAATCTATTTGATATTTTGATTCAGTATGACTGAGATTGCATATTTGTGCCTGTTTATGAATAAATTTGTAATTTGCATAAAAGTTTTTTTGTGTATTTTGTATAATTATTCGCACAAACTTGACTTTTTTCTCGGATTGCAGTAGAATATAACGTATATTGCTAAAATAGAAATAGTGGTACTTATTGTTTGGAGGGAAAAAATGACACAGAGAAGAATGAAGACGATGGACGGCAATACTGCTGCAGCGCATGTGTCTTATGCGTTCACAGATGTTGCTTCTATTTACCCGATTACGCCTTCATCCACAATGGCAGAAGTTGTAGATGAATGGGCAGCTTACGGCAGAAAGAATATTTTTGGACAGACGGTAAAGGTTGCGGAAATGCAGTCTGAAGCAGGCGCAGCAGGTGCTGTGCACGGCTCTCTGGCAGCAGGAGCTCTTTCCACTACATTCACAGCATCCCAGGGATTGCTGCTGATGATTCCAAATATGTATAAGATCGCAGGGGAACTGCTTCCGGGTGTATTCCATGTTGCGGCAAGAAGTGTATCCACACATGCACTGTGTATCTTTGGTGACCATTCAGACGTAATGGCCTGCCGTCAGACAGGATTTGCAATGCTGGCTTCCGGTTCTGTACAGGAAGTTATGGATCTTGGCGGTATTGCGCATCTGGCAGCAATCAAAGGAAGAGTGCCTTTCCTGCACTTCTTCGATGGATTCCGTACTTCCCATGAGATTCAGAAGATTGAAGTATTTGCATATGATGACTTCAAGAAGCTGGTAGACTGGGATGCGGTGCAGGAATTCAGAGACAGAGCACTGAATCCGGAACATCCGGTTATCCGCGGAACGGCACAGAATCCGGATATCTTCTTCCAGGGAAGAGAAGCTTCCAATAAATATTATGAAGCTATCCCTGAGATCGTAGTAGAATATATGAACAAAGTAAGCGATCTGACAGGAAGAAGCTACAAGCCTTTTGACTACGTAGGTGCTCCGGATGCAGAGAACGTAATCGTAGCAATGGGTTCTGTATGTGAAACCATTGAAGAAACAATGAATAAGCTTATTTCAGAAGGACACAGAGTCGGACTGATCAAAGTAAGACTTTACAGACCTTTTGTTAAGAAATATTTTATGGATGTACTTCCAAAGACTGTAGAACGGATCGCTGTTTTAGACAGAACAAAAGAGCCGGGTGCTCTGGGCGAACCGCTGTACCAGGATGTGAAGACTATGCTTTACGGCGAGAGAAATGCTCCGGAAGTTTACGGCGGCAGATACGGACTGGGCTCCAAAGATACTACTCCTGGAATGGTACATGCCATTTATGACAATTTATATCACAAGAAGCCGAAGAATCACTTTACCATTGGTATTGAAGATGATGTGACAGGAACTTCCCTGCCGTACACAGAAGGTATCGCAAGAGAACCGGAAGGCACAATCAAATGTAAATTCTGGGGTCTGGGTTCCGACGGTACAGTAGGTGCCAATAAGACTGCTATCAAGATTATCGGTGACAAAACAGATATGTATGCACAGGGTTACTTTGCTTATGACTCCAAGAAATCCGGAGGTCTGACAGTTTCCCACTTAAGATTCGGAGAACATCCGATTCAGTCTACATATCTGATTAACCAGGCTGACTTTGTAGCTTGTCACAATCAGGCATACCTGAGACAGTATGACATGCTCAAAGATCTGAAGAAGGGCGGTACTTTCCTGCTCAACTGCATGTATTCTGAAAAGGACATTGCAGAGAAACTTCCTGCGAAGGTAAAGAGAGACCTGGCTAAGAAGAATATTAATTTCTATATTATTAATGCCTGGAAGATTGCAGGTGAAGTGGGTCTGGGAAGCAGAATCAACATGGTTATGCAGGCTGCTTTCTTCAAACTGGCAGAAGTTATGCCTGTGGAAGACGCAATTAAATATCTCAAAGAAGGTATTGACAAAACATATAAGAAAAAAGGCCAGAATATTGTAGACATGAACTGCAAAGCAGTAGATATGGGTGTTTCAGCTCTGAAGAAGATTAATGTTCCGGAAAACTGGGCAAATGCAGAAGATCCAAAGGGCAAATACGAAGAACTGCCGGAATTCATCGAAGATATTCTGATTCCGATGAACCAGCAGGAAGGTGACGACCTGCCGGTAAGTGCGTTCTCCGGCATGGAAGACGGAACCTTCCCGTCAGGTACAACTGCATACGAAAAACGAGGCGTTGCGATTATGCTGCCTGAATGGGATGCAGATAAGTGTATCCAGTGTAACCAGTGTTCCTTCGTTTGTCCGCATGCTTCCATTCGTCCAATGCTTCTTGATGAAGCGGAAAAAGCGGCAGCTCCGTTTGGATTTGTGACAAAGGATGCGACAGGAAAAGGACTGGAAGGACTGCAGTACAGAATGCAGATTTCTCCTCTGGACTGTCTGGGATGCGGAAACTGTGCAGATATCTGCCCTTCCAAGGAAAAGGCTCTGGTTATGAAGCCTTACGGTGAAGTTGTAAAAGAAGCCGAAAACTGGAATTACGGAATCGAGCTGCCTAGAAAAGACGAGAGAGTATCTCCTGATACTGTAAAAGGCAGTCAGTTTGCAAAGCCATATATCGAATTTTCCGGTGCCTGCGCAGGATGCGGAGAAACACCGTATATCAAACTTGCTACCCAGCTGTTTGGAGACAGAATGTTAATTGCTAACGCAACAGGCTGTTCATCCATCTGGGGTGCATCAGCACCGTCCATGCCGTACTGTAAAGATGAAAACGGAAGAGGACCTGCATGGGCCAACTCTCTGTTTGAAGACAATGCGGAATACGGATATGGTATGGCTCTGGCAAGCAAACAGCACAGAGAAAAAATCGAACACAATATGAGAGCGCTTCTGGAACTGGATGTAGATGAAACCCTGAAAGAAGCCATGGAAGAATGGCTGGAATTCAAAGATGACGGCAAAGAATCCAGAGCCAAGAGCGATAAAGTAGTTGCTGCGATTCAGAACCTGGGAACACAGGATACTGTAGTACGTGCGCTGTGCGACCGTATTATGGATCTCAAGGATTATCTGGTTAAGAAATCCATCTGGGCACTTGGCGGTGACGGATGGGCATATGACATCGGATACGGCGGTCTGGACCATGTACTGGCATCCGGCGAAAATATCAATATTCTAGTATTCGATACAGAAGTATACTCCAATACAGGCGGTCAGGCATCTAAGGCTACACCGGCTGCAGCAATTGCAAAATTCGCAGCTTCCGGTAAACGGATCAAGAAAAAGGATCTGGGTATGATGGCGATCTCCTATGGTTATGTTTACGTTGCACAGGTAGCGATGGGTGCTGATAAGAATCAGCTGATGAAGGCTATGATCGAAGCGGAAGCTTACGATGGACCATCTCTCATCATCGCATACGCTCCATGTATCAACCACGGACTGAAAAAAGGAATGGGAAAATCTCAGGAAAATATGAAGGATGCCGTGGAAGCAGGTTACTGGAGCATGTACAGATACAACCCTGAACTGAAGAAGAAGGGCAAGAATCCGTTTATTCTGGATTCCAAAGAACCAACGAAGAGCTTTAAAGACTTTATTATGGCTCAGACCCGGTATTCCTCACTTGCCAAAGAATTCCCTGAAGTGGCAGACAAACTGTTTGCACTTACAGAAGAAGATGCAAAAGAAAGACTGGCAGGCTATCAGAAGATGGCAGAGGACTAATCAAAACGTAGTATAAAGGGATTTATTCCTTTCTACAACAATAATACCAGCAAAGAAACCGTATGATATCATACGGTTTCTTTGTCTTTTAGGATATTTACTTATCTAATTTCGCAAGGATCTCATAGATAATTTTAATGCCGGCCCAAGAAGTGATCTGGTTGACAGTGTCTAAAGGAGGAGAAATTTCTACAATATCCATTGCGGCTACCGGCAGATGATCAAAGAGCAGATTGATGATTTCCATCAGCTCCCGTGAGGACAATCCTCCGGCTTCAGGTGTACCTGTTCCCGGTGCAAAAGCAGGATCCAGCACATCAATATCCAAAGTCAGATATACAGCATCATAACCCTGGAATTTATCAATCAACTGTTCCGCAGCTGCCTGATATCCATTTTTGAAAATATCATAAGCCTTAATTACAAGCAGCTCAGGATGCTGTTCATATAAATCTACTTCTTCGCTTTCGTAAGAGCGGATTCCTACCTGAGCCAGATCTCCCGGCGAAATATGTTCATCTAATACCCGTTTTAAAGGACAGGCATGAGACCAGGGGCTGTCCTCATACTCATCACACAGATCCGGATGAGAATCAAAATGAATGAAACCGATCTTTTTTCCCTTCTGAAAGCGGGCAAACGCCTTAGCGAGAGGAATCGTCACAGAGTGATCTCCGCCTAAAAACATACAGAATTTATTTGAAGAAAGCAGCGAAAACGCTTCATCCTCAACTCTTTGGAAGAAAGCCTTCCAATCCAGAGAAAACTCGACATCGCCTTTGTCAAAGACGCGAACCTGCGGGAAGCGATGACCTGTGCTGTTTACAGGAGGCAGAACCTTTGTGCACTCACGCAGAGCTGCAGGAGCATGCGCAGCTCCTTTTCCCACACTGGCAGCCCCGTCAAAAGGAATCCCAAGGACGCACATATCCGCCTCGTCTATGTTATTTGTACGGATCTCTCTCCAATAAGAAAAACTCATAATTTACCTCCGAATTTTATTTCTTTGACAATATTATAAAATTATTTTACAATAAAAAAACACCTGAAAGTACTGTTTAATAAAATTTAATAGGAATAAAGTACTAAAAAGGAGATGAAAATGTTAAAAAACGATGAATGGGAACAGATCAATGAGATGGTAGCCTCTTTATACGGTATGCGAAACCTGGAGGCTATGCGCAAAGCTTTTCTTACCAGACTGATGTCTCTTGTAGAATTTGATCTGGCAGATTTTAACCTTTCCGGAGAAGGTGAGCAGAAAGACGGATGGCTGAAGGATCCGGTTGCAGTGAGTATTTTCGATCCCGGAGTCGAAACCTCCTTTATGAAACTGTATGAAACGAAATTTTACCGCATGGATTACATCAGCTGGATTTTTGCGCATCACAAATCGATCGTGTATCGGGAATCTGACATCATAGACAGAGCTGTGCGCAGGGAATCGCGCTTTTACAAGGAGTATCTGGCGCAATATGATCTGGGCAGTGTAGCAGGAATCAGCATCATCAGCGCAGGCAGACTGGTGGGTGCAGTGACACTGTATAAGAGTGAATCCAAAGGGGACTTTTCTGACAGAGATCTATATATCCTGAAAATGTTTTTGCCTCACTTGCAGAATGTACTGGAATCCAGACAGGGAGAAGCGGAGCGGGAACAGGAAGAAGTGCGGCGTATTTTGAAATACCGTTATGGAATCACAGAAAAGGAGCAGGAAGTGATGGCGCTGATTCTGGCCGGATGCAGCAACCGTGAGATTGCTTCCAAAAAGCAGATTTCAGAGAATACCGTGAAAAATCATATTTCCGGCATATTTGGAAAAATAGGCGTAAAATCACGGACGCAGCTGCTGAGTTTTCTCATCAGAAATCATCTTTTGGTAAGTTAGAATAAAACAGCGGCATGACAGACAGCCTGTAAAAAGCTGCTTTGTCATACCGCTGTCTTTATAATAATCTTCCAACAGATTACTTATTTTGTTTCTTCTGCTCCGTCTTTTTCAGACGCAGCATTTTTCTTATTATGCTTCATAGCGATCCCGATGGACAGAGCGCATCCTCCCCAAAGGCCGATACACCCAATGAGCATCATCACAATAGCGCTTGTACTCATACTAGTTTACCTCCTTGTAGGAAATTTTATCAAGATCCCGATAACCTTCTTTCCCCTTCATCGTTGTAAGGGCATCGGCGAACATTACAACAAACAGAATTGTACCCCAACCGAATACCGCAATATCAGCCGTAGGATAGTTTCCGTAGCCGTTGTAGAGGAAATCTCTTGTATTGAGGAATATCATAATACCCAGCACTACAGTTGTAATAATCCTCAGAGAGAATACCCACCATCTTCCAATGCTGAAATTGGAGAAAGAGTTGGCTTCCTGACGAAGTTTCTCAATATTAAAGAACCTGGTTACTAAAATAACCTCAATTACACCGGCACTTACAATACCGATATTATTAATAAAGCTGTACACTATATCCAGAATGTTAATACCTGCACCGGTGATAAACAGAAG
>CAUWJW010000111.1:0-8132 GCA_963558985.1 uncultured Clostridia bacterium
TTTCAGCATATCGGCGATAGCAATACAGCCAAGGTAGCCATCCTTATTTGCAAGATGTACCAGAGTTGCACTTTCCTCCTCAGAAAGTCCCGAAATGCCAAGCTCATCCATCAGCTTGCGGTTGCCTGCATATAGTACCTGACCGTCTATGACTGCCTTAACACCTTTGCCCGCAATCTCCTGGGCATCCGAAATTCTGCTTTTATCTATGTCTTTGCCAAAGGCTTCCCGAATGGAAAGGGAAATCGGATGATCCGAATAACTTTCTGCATAAGCGGCCAGCTCAAGCAGCTCATCGTCTCTGCAGGAAATGCCGTGTACCTGCGTAACCTGAAAAGAACCTGTTGTCAGGGTGCCGGTTTTATCAAAAATAACGGTATCTACATTAGCCAGCGCTTCCAGATAGTTACTGCCCTTTACTAGAATCCCGCATTTAGAGGCGCCTCCCACACCGCCGAAGAAAGCCAGAGGAACGGAGATTACAAGGGCGCACGGACAGGAAATGACTAAGAATGTCAGGGCTCTGGAGATCCACTCGCCAAAGGTCTGTCCGGAAATCAGAAGAGGCGGGAGCACAGCAAGAAGAAGGGCTGCAAGCACAACAAGCGGCGTATAATAGCGGGCAAATTTGGTAATGAATTTTTCTACTCTGGCCTTTTTGCTGCCGGAGTTTTCTACCATGTCCAGAATCTTAGCCACGGTAGAATCCTCGAACTCACTGGAAACAGAAATTTTCAAAACACCTGTCAGATTAACACAGCCGCTGGAAACGGACTGACCGGCTTGTACCTCCTGAGGAAGAGACTCCCCGGTGAGTGCAGAGGTATCCAGTGAAGAACGGCCCTCTGTAACAGTACCGTCAAGAGGAATGCGTTCTCCGGGCTTGACAAGAATCGTATCTCCGATGGAAACCTCATAAGGATCTGCCTGTACTTCTTTTCCGTCTCGAAGCAGATTGGCATAGTCCGGGCGGATTTCCATAAGGGAGCTGATCGAACCTCTGGACTTGTTCACTGCATACTCTTCAAAAATAGTTCCCACTAAATAAAAGAGCATCACAAAAACGGCTTCTTTGTAATCGCTTAGTGCAATAGCGCCAACTGTGGCCAGAGCCATGAGAAAATTTTCGTCAAAGACCTGGCCGTGGAAAATATTTCTGACAGCAGTTAGAAGTGTGTCGTAGCCTGCAGTCAGATAGGACAGCATGAGAATTACAAAAGCAGGTGCTGAAGGAATCGGCAGGAGCGCTGCCGCAAGGAGCAGCAGTCCTGATGCGACAGCTCTGCCAAGTTGGATCTTCTGTTTCTTTTTCATATTTGATTACCCCTTAAAAACATATGTCTCAGGATTGTATCGCAAGACGGACAACAGTTTATCTTACAATCCGGCAGCTGCGTTCTACCTTTGTAATTGCTTTCTGTGCAAGCTCAATGGCTTCTTCAAATCTATCATCAGGGGCCTGCAGAATCAGACGCTGAGACATAAAGCTGATGGAAGCTGAATCTACCGCATCCAGCTTGTTGATGGCAGTTTCCATCTTTGCAGCACAGTTTGCACAATCCAGATCTTCTAATTTAAATGATCGTTTCATTTGGGATTCCTCCTTAAAAATAAATAATTAAGCAATTGTTTAATTAAAAGTTAAAAATTTTATTTCTTGCAGTTCATGTCAAAGACACTGTCTACAATGGTATGGACTAATTCTGCTTCTGCTGTTTTTGCCAACGTATAGTAAGCCTCTTTGCCTTCCCGGCGGGAAGTCAGCAGACCTGCCTGTTTTAATACACGGAGATGATGGGACACAGCCGGTGAGCTCATATCAATGGCTGCAGCAATGTTGATGACACACTCCTCACTGTGACACAGCAGCCATAAAATTTTCAGCCTGGTGGGATCACTGATCATCTGGAAGGTACCGGATACCTTTTCAAAAGTTTGCAGTTCAGGCATGTTTTCCAGAAGCGCCAGGGTATGAGTGCCGTGATCATGCGGAAGTGTTCGTTTTTCCATCATCGCTGTCCTTTCCATTGTGATACAATTAAATGATTGTTTAATTGTTGAATATAATATAAAACTTTTTCCCTGCTTTGTCAATACATCTTACAAAAAAGGTATAACCGTTTTTTCCGGTGCTCTGAAATTCAGATTTTCAGACTGGTAATATAAGAGATAAACGTGTGCATCGCAGAGGAAAGGTATGTGTTTTTCTGCCAGAAAATATGGATCTGAGCCAGAAGAGGATTCGCAAAAGGGATGTACCGGATCTGCAGATCGTCGGCAAAAATTTCCTTGTAAAGGATGCTGGCTGCGCTTCCGCTTTCCAGCATATACTTGATGGTGGAAAGCTGGCTAGAATACATAATAAAGTTCAGATCGGTCTCAGAAAAGGCGCATGTAACAGCCTCGTAGTGATAAGAGCCCTTGGACATAATTACAAGAGGAAGACCTGACAGGTGCTCTTCGGTAATTTGATCATACCGGCAGAGAGGATGATCCTTGTGGACCGCCAGCTGAAGCTCTGTGTTAAAAATCAGTCTGGAATCACAGTTGGTGTAAGTGGAGCTGTTTTGTATACCAAGAAGGAAATCAAGTTCTGCATTGTGGAGCATACGGAGTCCGTTAATTGTTGCAATTTCATAAAATTCGAGCTGGATTTGAGGAAAGCGGTTTTGAAAATCGGGAATGATTTTTTTAAAAAAGAAGGTTCCCATAATCGGCGGAACACCTACTTTAAGTTTCGCAGTGCGCTCTGCACAAAGATCACAGGCCTTTTCGTAATAATCATGAAATTGTGCTAAGAAATCAGCGGTAAGCCGGCGGAAAGCTTCTCCTTCCGAAGTCAGGCGGAGACGGTTATTGACACGGGCAAAAAGTTTGCAGCCGATTTCTTTTTCCAGACCGTTGATGGCGGCAGTAACAGAAGGCTGAGAGACATGACAGTGCTCAGAGGCGCGGGTAATGCTTCCCTGCTTGCAGACTTCTTCAAAATAACGCAGATGATTGATGTTCATGGACGAGTCCTCCTTTGGCATGCAAATAAATTAAAAATGAAACATAACTGTCATCGTGCTATGAGTATACCAGAAGATTTAAGGAAAGTGCAAGAGAAGTCAACTTGCAGGGGGAAATAGGATTGACAAATCAGATGTTTTGGTTACAATCGGGGTAGAAGAGGAAATGACCCGCAATCAGGTCGGAATGGAGGAAAGAAAAATGGATGAACAAGCAAAGAGCCGTGCGTATATTGATGCATACCTGCAGAGAGCCAGGACAGCGCAGGAAAAGTTTGAGAAAATGAGTCAGCAGCAGGTGGATCTGGCCGTAAAAACGATTGGAAAGGTAGTTTATGAAAATGCGGAATTTCTGGCAGAGATTGCCGTAGAAGAGACAGGTATGGGAAATGTACCGGACAAAATCGCAAAGAATAAGCAGAAGGCCGGGATCGTGTGGAACAATCTGCGGGGGAAGAAATCCAGGGGAATTCTTGAAACAGATGAAGAAACAGGAATTACTACGGTAGCAAAACCCATGGGAGTTGTTGCTGCCATCACACCGTGTACCAATCCCATTGTAACCCCTATGAGCAATGCCATGTTTGCATTAAAATGCGGCAATGCCATTATCATTACACCGCACCATAAATCTCAGAAATGCAGTACCCGAACTGTAGAAATGATTAATAAAGAATTGGAAAAGCTTGGATACCCGCAGCATCTGATTCAGATTCTGGACGAACATTCCAGAGAACATACAAAAAATCTCATCTCCTCTGCCGATGTAGTCATTGCAACAGGAGGTGCAGGAATGGTACAGGCTGCCTACAGCTCCGGAAGACCGGCGCTTGGCGTAGGCGCAGGAAATGTGCAGTGCATCATTGATGAAGGCTATGATTATAAAGAAGCTGTTCCCAAAATTATTACCGGACGGGCATATGACTATGGAATCATCTGTTCGGGGGAACAGTCGGTTATCTGCCCGGAAGCAGAATTTGAAAATATTTTAGAGGAATTTGAGAAAAACGGAGGGTATGTTGTAAGAGATCCGGAAGAACTGGCAGGGCTGAGAGAAGCGCTGTTTCAGGATGGGAAACCCAACAGGCACTCTGTGGGACAGTCACCGGAAGCGGTTGCAGAGCTTTCCGGAATCCGGATCCCAAAAGGAACAAAAGTCATCGTGGCAGTAGCAGAAGGAACCGGACCTTCGGATCTGTTGGGCGGAGAGAAAATGGCACCGGTGCTGGCAGCCTATTCTTATAAAAATCTGCAAGAAGGTGTGCAGATTGCAAGAGAAAACCTGGAGAAAGACGGAAAAGGGCACAGCGTATCCTTCCACTCCGATTCGGAAGCGCACATCGAATATGTGGGAACCCAGCTTTGCGTTTCCAGATTCGTCATCAATCAGGTGTCAGCAAGCAGTGCGGGCGGAAGCTATTTCAACGGACTGGCTCCTACCAACACGCTGGGATGCGGAAGCTGGGGGCACAACAGTATTTCCGAGAACCTGGACTACAAGCACCTGATGAATGTTTCCAGAATCGCACGTTATATGCCGGATAACCATGTTCCTACAGAAGAGGAACTTTGGAGCTGATTATAAGAACGAGAAAGTAAAAGGGGTTAAAAAAGAGACTGAAGCAGGAGAAAGATGTACCGAGTCGGTACAGGAACAATCTGCTTTTCAGTCTCTTTTTATGCGAGGTATATTCCGAAAGCCTTTTGTAAAAAATAAGAAATATACCCGTACTTTTCCTTCGCAAACTAGTATCATTTTTCACAGAGAAAATCGGAAAGCTCAACGCACATTAATAAAAATACACAAAATAAGATGTGAAACAATTAACAAAATCCGTTGGAAATATTGGGGGTTTATTTTTGAAATGCGTGAAACCGTTGAAAATAAAGGGAATAACAAGTTTATAAAAAAACAGAATTGAGTGAAAACAACTATTTTTCCAAAGAAAGGAAAAGCCCTTTTTTATCATTATACACTCTGTTAATATGTAAGAAGAACTTATATTTTTATAGGAAAGGTGACGAAAGGAGGGAGTGCATATGCAGGAGGTTATTGACAAAATTAAAAACGCAGAACAGCAGGCAGAAAAGGCAAAAGCCGATGCGCACAAGCAGGCGGAGCAAATGCAGACGCAGGCAAAAGCCGACGGCAAAAAGCGGATGGAGGAAAATGCGGCAAAGGCCAATGAACAGGCCGGTCAGGTGATAAGACTGGCAGAAGAGAAAGCCCGCTCCGAGGCCGCTGAAAAAATTGCCAGAGCCAAAAAAGAAGCGGATGGAATTTTGAAGATTGCCGAAAGCAGAATGGACCAGGCGGCACTGAAAATTGTAGAAGGGATCGTGGATCGGTTATGATTGAAAAAATGGAAAAGCTGTACATTTACAGCCTCAGAAGTCAATCAGCCGATATTATGGAGGAACTTCTGAAATGCGGGACTGTTCAGCCGACCCGGGCAGAAAGCATGCTGCCTGAGGATACGGCAAAGGTTCTCGCACCGGGTGAAAGTCTGGATCTGACGCGGGAGGAGAGTCTGCTTGACAGATTGACAGAGAGCCTTTCAGCACTCAAGGATTTTGGAAAGAAAAAAGGCATGTTTTCCAAAAGGCCCATCAAGACCTATGAAGAACTGATGGATGACAAGGTTTTAATGGACACAATGCAGGCATGCGACCGGATTGAATCCATTGTAAAAGACAGGAATGAGCTGAAAAAACAGCTTCGTCAGGCAGAGTTTCAAAAGACAGCCATGCTTCCATGGAAGTCCCTTGACGTATCAGTGGAAAACACAAAGACTGAAACCTGTAAAACCTTATGCTACATTCTGCAGGAGCCGAGAACCATTGAGGATATTCGGGAAGCTGCAAAAGAGAAAGAACTGGATGTCTGTCTTTGGCAGATTTCTGCAGAAAAGGAAAATCAGTATATTGCTGTGCTGCTTCTGAAAAAGGATGAAAAACGAGTAAAAGAAATCATCAGTGTTTTCGGAGCCAGAGAGTTTTCTCTGGAAGGGCTGAAAGGGACTTTCAGCGAAATGATTACAGCAGAGGAACAGCAGATTTCCCGGATTGAAGCATCTATTAGAGAAAAAGAGGCGCAGCTGGAACAGATGGCACAGCGGAAGGAAGAACTGGAGATGGCCAGCGATGCTGTCAAAGTGCGGATTCAGTGTTTATCCGGGCATGAAAACTTCCTTCACACCGACAAGGTGGATGTGATTACAGGCTGGGTGCCTGCAGCTAAAAAAGATGCAATTAACAAAAGGATGGAAAAATACGATTGTTTTTGTGAGTACAAGAAGCCGGAAAAAGATGAAGACTACCCGGTGCTGATGAAAAACAGCAAGCTGGTGGAACCTTTCAGTGCGATTACAGAAATGTACTCACTGCCGAATCCGCACAGTATTGATACAAACTGGGCGATCGGATTCTTTTTCTTCCTTTTCTTTGGTATGATGCTGTCAGATGCAGGATACGGACTTCTGATCCTTATCGGAGGACTGTGCGGAGCTAAATTCCTGGATGTGGGAGAAGGCAGCAAGCGTATGATGCGTATGATCGGGTACTGCGGAGTCTCTACGATTTTCTGGGGCGCCTTGTACGGCAGCTGGTTTGGAGATGCCATTCCCAAAGTGGCAGAGACCTTTTTCGGAAAGACGGTGAACATTCCAATGCTCATAGACCCACTGAATGAGCCGATGACTGTACTGATTCTGTCCTGCATTCTGGGTGTAGTACATCTCTTTGTAGGTATGGGAATCAAAGCCTATATTATGATTAAACGAGGCGATAAGTGGGGGGCTCTCTTTGATGTGGGATTCTGGTATATTTTCCTTATCGGTCTTCCGCTGCTGCTGGTTCCGGGAACAGGCGGGACCATCGGAAAAGTAATGTCCATCGCAGGAGCAGCCGGACTGGTTCTGACACAGGGAAGAGCAAAGCCGACCATAATTGGAAAGATTACCTCAGGTGTTATGAGCCTGTATGATGTGACAGGGTACTTCTCTGATGTGCTGTCTTATTCCAGAATACTGGCACTGGGGCTTGCTACAGGAGTTGTTGCCAGCGTAGTAAACATCATGGGAACTATGGCAGGCGGAAGTATTGTAGGAGCGATCCTGTTTATCGTTATCTTTGCGGCAGGACATCTTCTGAACCTGGGGATTAATGCACTGGGGGCATATGTTCACTCGGCAAGACTGCAGTATGTAGAATTCTTTGGCAAATACTATGAGGGCGGAGGAAAGAAATTCGACCCCCTTAAAATAAAAACAAAATATGTAAATGTAACGGAGGAAAAATAAAATGGAAAATTTTGCAACATTATTTACAACTGGAAATTTTTATGCATATATTGGTGTAGCCATCGCTGTTGTTTTAGCAGGGATGGGATCTGCAAAGGGTGTAGGTATCGTAGGTGAGGCATCTTCGGGAGTGCTGAGCGAAGATCCGGAAAAATTCGGACAGTGTCTGGTACTGCAGGCGCTTCCGGGAACACAGGGGATTTATGGATTTCTGATTGGATTTATCATCATGCTCAACTCCGGAATGATGAGCGGTGATGTACAGCTGTCTGTAGGAACAGGAGCAGCCATTTTAGTAGCATCTCTACCAGTAGGTATCGTAGGACTGATTTCCGGTATTGCACAGGGTCGTGTATCTGCAGCAGGCATCAAAATCGTTGCAAAAAAACCGGATCAGGTTTCAAAGGCAATGGTATCCGCAGCTTTAGTAGAAACTTACGCTATTTTGGCATTTCTGATTTCCATGCTTCTGATCTTCAACATTGATATGTAAGATGGAGGCAGATCATGGACAGTATTTCAAAAATATTAGATGCGATTGCTGCCGAAGGAAAAGCAGAAGCAGATAAAATCCTGGAAGGCGGAAAGAAAAGCGCGGAAGAAACCTTCAGGCTTTATGAAAAAGAGGCACGCATAGACGAAGATGCAATCTTTGAAAAAGCAGAAAAAAAGGCAAAAGAGATTGAGCAGCGCAGTCTGTCTCAGGCAGGAATTGAGAGCAGAAATATTAAACTTTCCGCAAGACGTAAAGCGCTGGAAGATGCTTTCTCTCTGGCAGTGCAGAAGCTGGCGGATACAAAGCCTGAAAAGAAAAAGGAAC
>CAUWJW010000112.1:0-8102 GCA_963558985.1 uncultured Clostridia bacterium
AGAAATGTACGAACAGATCTTCTCCGCCTTCATCGTTTGTAATAAAGCCAAATCCTTTGTCATCATTGAACCATTTTACTGTACCTGTATGCATTCCGGGGTACCTCCTGTTTGTTATTGTACTTCATAGACTCACGTATAAAGAAAAGAAACATAACAGAACCAAAGATTTCCGCCACTTTCCTGCTGAGTCTGCATATGTCTGCAGTGTTCGGGGGGTACCTTCTTTGGATGCCTGGCCAATGCTGCCGGGGCGATCTTTTCTTTGTAATAAAAAATGTGGTTTTAAAAGTATCTCTGCAGAAACTTTTAAAAACCACATTGCTTATAACCGTTCTCCACTTAATACGGTTCTAGTATAACACGAGTTTTCAGACTTGTCAAACAAAATATCACAAAGCCTTATTTTGTCTATTTCCAGGACAGGGAGTAGTATCCGGATGATTTCTTGTCTGCTCTTGAGATTTTGATGTAGTAGGTTCCGGAAGTCCATTTGCCTAAGGAATTCAGTGTCAGGGATTTGTTGCTGTAGTAGAAGGTTCTGGTTCCGATTTTACGGCCGCCTTTGTATACGGTTATGTTCAGTTTGTCGTTGGTTCCGCCCTTCATTGTAATCTTGACTGCCTTCTTGCCGGTAAGTCTGAATTTGTACCAGTCAGCCTGGCTGCTTCCTGCCTGAATTGTGCCTTTCTTTGTCTTCTTCTTTGCAAGGGTTACGGCTCTGGATTTGGTCTTGCCGCTTTTTTCTGTGACTTTTACGTTGGTTGCTTTCAGATTAAATCCGCCTTCTGAATTATAGGAGGATTTTACTTTAATATAATAGGTGCTGTTCTTCTTTACTCCGTAAGTCGGTGCATATCTTGCGTAAGTTTCACCTGACAGCGCCTTTTTCTTGCTGCTGCACAGGGTAACCTTAGCAAGCGACTCGGAAGTTCTCACTCTGATGTAGCCCGTATTCTTTGCTTTGATCTTGAAATAGTTTGTCTGGGATGCTTTTTGTCCCACGGAAATGGTCTTGCCGCTGGTCAGTGTGCGGTCTCCGCCGTTGGCATAAATGACTGCTGCAGCAATTGCATAATTCTGTGTAGAGCTGGAAGATCCGATAAAAGACTGTACACCTAAATAGTAAGTGCCTGCTTTCGGAACCTGGATAATCGTGGTTTTTGCTGCATCTCCGATGGATACATATCCTGTAGCCTCCACTCTCTGGGTCAGTGCTCTGTCTTTGTACAGACCGAAGGTTGCATAGCCTGTTCCTGATGTAGGCAGCGCAATCTGCGCACCCATGATGATAGTTCCTCTTGCCGGAAGCTTCACTGCCTGGGCATATCCCTTCTGGTATCCGGTAAGCGTATCACCTGCCCCGTAGGTAATTGCCGTTCCCTGAATGGAATCCACCTTCAGCGTCGGCGTCATGGTGTACAGCTTAAATCCTCCGGAAGCCTTTGTCTGCGCACCTTTTTCCAAAGCTGCCTCAAGCGCCCCTGCTGCTTTCAGTTCCTGTGCAGGCGCAGCCTTTTCCACAGTTGTCTTCTCTTCTACCATTTGTCCCTGTTCTGTGTCTGCAAATACTGCAGTACCGGAAGTAAACACCAGCACGGCAATCAGCAGTACAGAAAGTACTTTACTCATTCCTTTTTTCATCTTTGTCTCTCCTTATCATGATAAGTTCCTATCTTTTAGTACCTAACATTATACTAAACTTTCACCAAATTACCACTTTTTTATCAAACTTATTTTATGTTTTTTTAGAGGGACAAAAGGTGAGCACCTTGTCACCTGCGCTTTTCCATCGTATAATGTATCAAGTGTGCGGTTCAGACTGCACACTGTTCATCATTTTTTTACAGGGAGAACTCACCTATGACCAATTTTTTGACAAAGCTGTTTGTAAAGGATTATGAGAATACGGCAGATCCCATTGTGCGAAAACGTTATGGCAGGTTTGCAGGGATTGTGGGCATCCTGTCCAATGGAATCTTATGCGCCATGAAGATTATTATCGGCGTTATTTCCGGAAGTATTGCTATTATTGCAGATGGAATCAACAATCTGGCAGATGCTTCCTCTTCCATTATTACGCTGATCGGTTTCAAGCTGGCTTCCCTGCCGGAAGACAAGGATCATCCCTATGGGCATGCACGGATCGAGTATCTTACAGGGCTGTTTATTTCGGTTCTGATTATTGTCCTGGGGCTGCAGCTGCTCCGTTCCTCTTTTCTGAAAGTGCTTCACCCGGATCCGCTGTCTTTCAGCTGGACGACTGTCCTGATTCTGGTGATTGCCATCCTCATCAAAGTGTGGCAGGCGCTGTTTAACATTACTCTGGGCAAACGGATTGATTCTGTGGCATTAAAGGCTACAGGCGCTGACAGCCGCAACGATGTCATTTCTACTGCTGCTGTGCTTCTCAGTGTGCTTCTGGGTCGGCTCTTGCACATCCAGCTGGATGGATATATGGGATGTCTGGTCGCCCTCTTCATCATATGGTCCGGTATTCAGCTCATTCGTGAGACCTCAAGCCCCCTCTTAGGAGAAGCGCCTGATGAAGAGCTTGTCAAATCCATTGAGCTTGCAGTTCTTTCGCAGGAAAATGTTCTGGGGATTCATGATCTGATTGTCCACAACTACGGCCCGGGCAAAGTCTTTGCCTCCATTCATATTGAAGTGGATGCCAGGGGGGATCTGCTGGAAAGTCATGATATGATCGACAATATCGAGCGCATGGTCAAGGAGACGCTCCATATTGAATTTACGGCGCATATGGATCCTGTGGAAGTGGATAATCCGCAGATTTCAGCCCTGTATAAAAAAATTGTCGAGACCATCCGTCCGCTTGCGGGAGTTGACAGCATCCATGATCTGCGGCTGGTCCCGGGAAAAACTCACACAAATGTTATTTTTGATGCAGTACTCACACCTGAATGCAAAATGGATCAGGAGGCTCTGCGCAGCCTGATTGAAACAAATATACGGAAGCTGGATCCCGGATATTTTGCAGTCATTACCTTTGATAAAGCCTATACAAGAAGATAAAGGAGGCTCTGATGAAAATTTCTACAAGAGGCCGTTATGCCCTTCGTTTTATGCTGGATCTTGCTCTTTACGGCGGTGATTCTTATGTTCCGCTGCGGGAGATTTCTCAGCGCCAGGGTATTTCTCCCAAATATCTGGAGCAGATTGTTTCTCTCTTTCATAAGAATGGACTGTTAAAGAGTGTCCGGGGTGCTCAGGGCGGCTATAAGCTTGCAAGAGCGCCAAAGGACTATACCATTGGAGAGATTCTGCGCACCACAGAAGGTCCTCTGGCTCCGGTCTCCTGTCTGGAATCAGAAACCAACGAGTGTCCCAGATGCGACAGCTGCGGAACGCTCTGGTTCTGGACCGGGCTTTATCAGGCAGTCAATGATTATGTGGACAGCGTGACTCTGGCAGATTTGTGCGACAGACAGAAATCCGCCGGGCAGCATGATTTTTGTATTTAAGCGCAAGTTTGCATTAAGTTGTATACGAAAGCGCCTCTCCTTTCTTGCAAAATTTTTGTATTGACACGGGAGAGGTTTTTTATTATTATAATTCCATACTATTTCTATAGGAATTATAGATAATTAAACATTCAGTATTGGAGGAAGAGACTATGTCAAAGCAATTAACAGAAACATCGTATCAATTTGAAACACTGCAGCTGCATGCCGGACAGGAAACAGCAGATCCTGCTTCCGGAGCAAGGGCTGTCCCTATTTATCAGACCACATCTTATGTATTTGAGGACTGCGCCCAGGCTGCTGCTCGTTTTGCACTGCAAGACCCGGGAAATATCTATGGCCGCCTTACCAATCCGACGCAAGAGGTTTTTGAACAGCGGATGGCTGCCCTGGAAGGAGGTGCAGCTGCGCTTGCAACAGCTTCCGGTGCGGCGGCGATTACCTATACCTTAAGGACACTCGCCCGGGCAGGTGATCATATCGTTTCCTCCAGCAGGATCTACGGCGGAACCTACAACCTTCTGGCTCACACTCTGCCGGAATCCGGCATCACCGCCTCCTTTGTCAATCCCGATGAAGACGGCGCTCTTGAACAGGCCATTCAGGAAAACACAAAAGCTATTTTTATCGAAACAATCGGAAATCCCAATGCTTCTCTTGCAGATATCCAAAAGATCTCCCATATCGCACACAAACACAAGATTCCCCTTGTTGTAGATAATACCTTTGCAACGCCGTTTCTGGTACAGCCGTTCCGGTACGGTGCGGATCTTGTTATTCATTCTGCGACCAAGTTTATCGGAGGACACGGTACTGCACTTGGCGGCGTCATTGTCGAAAAGGGAGATTTTGACTGGAATGCAAGCGGGAAATTTCCTCAGCTCACAGAGCCTGCCGCCTGCTATCATGGCCTTCGCTTTACCGAGGCTGCCGCTGCCGCTCCGTTTGTAACTCGAATCCGTGCCGTACTGCTGCGGGATACAGGTGCAGCGCTGGCGCCTCTGCATGCGTTTCTTTTCCTGCAGGGGCTGGAAACCCTGTCCCTTCGAGTTGAGCGACACGTAGAAAATGCTTTAAAGGTTGCTGCATTTTTGAATCAGCATCCCGGCGCAGCCTCAGTAAATCATCCGGCACTTCCGGAGCATCCTCACCACAGCCTGTATGAGAAATATTTTCCGCAGGGCGGCGTTTCCATCTTTACGTTTGATATTAAGGGCGGAGAAAAAGAGGCGCACAAATTTATTGACAGTCTGAAGCTTTTTTCTCTGCTTGCAAATGTTGCAGATGTAAAGTCGCTGGTCATCCATCCTGCCAGTACAACCCATTCTCAGCTGACAAAGGAAGAGCTGGCTGTGCAGGGCATTACGCCTGCCACCATCCGGCTGTCCATCGGCACAGAGCATATTGATGATTTATTAGAGGACTTATCACAAGCCTTCAGAAAGGTAGAAAACTATGAGAATTTATAAAAATATTACAGAATTAGTCGGGAGAACACCCGTTTTAGAGGCTTCCGGGTTCAGCAGAGCTTCCGGACTTTCTGAGCCGCTCCTTCTGAAGCTGGAAGCTTTCAATCCAGCCGGAAGTGTGAAAGACCGGATTGCAGTTCACATGATCTGCCGGGCAGAGGAGGCAGGCCTTTTGAATAAAGATACTGTCATTATTGAGCCTACCAGCGGAAATACAGGGATCGGGCTTGCTGCCGCTGCTGCAGCAAAAGGCTTCCGGGTCACTTTGACCATGCCTGAAACCATGAGTGCAGAGCGAAGAAAGCTGCTTGCCGCTTACGGCGCCCGCCTCATACTTACAGAAGGATCTCAGGGTATGAAGGGCGCAATTCAAAAAGCAAAGGAACTGGCAGAGACCACAGAGAATGCTTTTGTTCCCAGCCAGTTTATAAATCCCCATAATCCCGAAGTGCACAGGCTTACCACTGGCCCGGAAATCTGGGAGGACACGGACGGAAAGATTGATATTTTTGTAGCCGGAGTCGGCACAGGCGGCACCATTACCGGCGTTGGACAGTATTTAAAGGAAAAAAATCCTGCTGTCAAAATCGTTGCTGTGGAGCCTGCGGCTTCTCCTGTCCTTTCGGAAGGGAAAGCAGGTCCCCACAAGATTCAGGGCATTGGCGCCGGTTTCATACCGGAAGTCCTGGATACGCACATCTTTGATGAGGTGCTTCCGGTTGACTGGGAGGATGCGTTCCGGGCAAGCAGGCTTCTTGGAAAAACGGAAGGTTTCCTTGCAGGCATTTCATCAGGTGCTGCGCTCCATGCGGCCCTTGTTCTTGGCAGGCGGGAAGAAAACAAAGGAAAGCGAATCCTTGTCCTTCTGCCGGATACAGGCGAGCGGTACCTTTCCACCGGATTGTTTGCCTGATCGTTATGCGCCGAGCCTTTTTTCCGCTTCTGTCTGAAGAAGTGCAATCTCTGCAGCATAGCCTTCCAGTTCGTTAGGCGTTTCCAGGATAAAAGGCAAGCTTTTCAGTCTGGGGTGGGTAATGACATTGACAATGGTATCCACCCCTAAATGCCCTTCTCCAATCCTGGCATGACGGTCTTTGTGTGCGCCCATTGGGTTCAGACTGTCATTAATGTGCATGGCATACAGTCTGTCCAGACCTACAATGCGGTCAAACTCCTGCAGCACGCCATCCAGATCGGATATGATATCATACCCTGCATCACTTACATGACAGGTGTCCATGCAGACGCCGATTTTCTCCTTAAGCTCCACACGTTCTATAATTTCTGCGATTTCCTCAAAACGACTGCCCACTTCACTGCCTTTGCCTGCCATAGTTTCCAGAAGCACAATGGTGCTCTGCTCCGGTGTTAAAATCCGGTTCAGCAGTTCTGAAATCATGTGGATTCCCTTTTCCAGGCCCTGCCCCACATGACTGCCCGGGTGAAAATTGTAATAATTCCCCGGAAGATATTCCATACGCTCCAGATCCTCCTGCATTGCCATATATGCAAAATTCCGCACCTTTTCATCTTTGGAGCAGGGATTCAGTGTATAGGGCGCATGTGCCACCAGTTTTCCGAAATCATGCGCTTTCAAAAGCTCCCGAAGCGCTGCAGCGTCTGCTTCATCAATGGCTTTTGCCTTTCCTCCCCGCGGATTTCTGGTAAAAAAGGCAAAGGTTCCCGCCTGAATCTTTAGGGCTTCTTTTCCCATATGTGCAAACCCCTTTGCTGCTGATAAATGACATCCTATTTTTAACATTCCCCTGTTCTCCTTTTTTTATTTTTATGATACCACAGAGATGCAAAATCTAACAGACTAACTGCTGCAGGGCTTTTATTTTGTAAAAAAATGTTATATACTTAAGGGACTAAACCATTTAAAAGGGAGAAGGATTATGCAGTATGAAATAGTAAGAGAGCAGCCGCTGCTGAGGAAGAACGGAACTCTTGCGCAGTGCGGCTATGCCAAAAGACCCATCCTGGGGTATGACCGCAGCGCTGTTAAAGCAGGCAGGCTCCGTATCAAGGAGTGGGATTATTATCTGGTGTCCAATTCCGACTTTGCCGTTGCTCTGACAGTTGCCGACAATTCCTATATGGGGCTTGACAGTATTTCCCTCATTGATCTGCGAAAACCATGGCAAAAGACCAAAAGCACCATCCGTCTGTTTCCTATGGGAAAGACAGGTCTTCCGGCCTCTTCAGAAGCAGGGCATACGGAGAGTTTCTGCAAGCACCATTTTATTTCTTTTCACCGGGAAAAGGATCGGCGGTTTTTAAGATTTCATATGGATCAGTTTTATGATCACAAAACCATTGCCGGAGAAATCACGCTGGAGGATCCCAAGGGGGACTCCATGGTCATCGCGATGCCCTTTGAAAAGGACCCGCTGGCTTTTTATTATAATCAGAAGATCAACTGTATGCCGGCCAAAGGTTATATTACCCTTGGAGATGATACTTATCTGTTTCATCCTGACAGCGCCTTCGGTACCCTTGACTGGGGGCGGGGCGTCTGGACCTACAAGAATACATGGTACTGGGGAAGCTGCTCAGGTATGCTTGAGGGCGTTCCATTCGGCTTCAACATCGGTGAAGGCTTCGGAGATACTTCTCAGGCAACAGAAAACATGATATTCTACAATCACAAAGCGCATAAGCTTTCCCGGGTGACCTTTAATATCCCTACCGTGAACGGAAAGGACAATTTTATGGAGCCCTGGTTCTTTACAAGTGATGACAATCGGTTTAAGATGATCTTTCATCCCATCATCGACCGGTCTGCAAAGATGAATGCCGGGCTTTTGTGCAGCGATCAGCATCAGGTCTTCGGCCGCTTCACCGGGAGAGTCATTTTAGATGACGGAACTGCACTTAATATCAAGAACTTTACCGGGTTTGCGGAAAAGGTTTTTAATAAATGGTAGGTTTAGAATTTGATGATTTTGACAGAAGAGGTATGAATATGAAGAAGGATAAAATCCTGAGAATCTATACAGACGGCGGCTGCTCCGGCAATCAGAGCGACAAAAATTTTGGCGGCTGGGGCGCTGTTTTGGAGTTTGGCGGTCATACAAAGGAATTGTACGGCGGGGAAAAGGATACTACAAACAATCGCATGGAAATGACTGCTCTGCTTGAGGCC
>CAUWJW010000113.1:0-8072 GCA_963558985.1 uncultured Clostridia bacterium
CCTTTATACAGCTGCGGACAGCAATTTTATCATAAATGTCTTCTTCGAATTTATCGGAGAAAGATTTAAATTCTTCCATAGACATTTCATCAATCGCGATGCCTTTATTGATGCAGTAAAGCACAATCTTTCCAATGATTTCATGGCAGTCCCGGAATGGAATTCCTTTTGTTACCAGATAGTCGGCAGCATCGGTAGCATTCATGTAGCCGTATTTTGCTGCACGTTCCATGTTGTCTGCTTTGACCTTCATCGTAGCAATCATTTCTGTAAAGATATTAAGGGAGGCTTTCAGTGTATCACCTGCATCAAAAACCGGAAGTTTGTCTTCCTGTAAATCTTTATTGTAGGCAAGGGGAAGTCCCTTAATAATTGTCAGAAGGCTTATAAGATCGCCGTAAACTCTTCCTGTTTTCCCACGAATCAGCTCAGCCATATCCGGGTTCTTTTTCTGTGGCATGATACTGCTTCCTGTAGAGTATGCATCATCAATTTCTACAAAACTGAATTCTACAGAACTCCACTGAATCAATTCCTCACAGAATCTGGATAAATGCATCATGGTAATAGAGCAGCAGCTGATAAACTCAACCGCAAAATCCCGGTCTGCCACAGCATCCATGGCATTGGGGCATATGCCTTTAAATCCCAGTTCTTTTGCAAGAAAATCACGATCGGTATCATAAGTGGTGCCGGCAAGGGCGCCTGAGCCGAGAGGCAAATAGTCCAGGCGGTCCAGACAATCGGCAAATCGGCAGGAATCCCGTTTAAACATTTGATAGTATGCTAAAAGGTGAAATGCCAGCGTTACAGGCTGTGCCCTTTGCAGATGGGTATATCCGGGCATAACTGTATCCTGATGCTTTTCTGCCAGAACAGTCAGTGTATCCATGAGAGCAGCAAGGAGGCTTTCAATGGATGCGATCTCCTCTTTTAAATAAAGCCGGATATCTACAGCTACCTGGTCATTTCTGCTGCGGGCGGTATGTAGCCTTTTTCCGGCTGCACCGATACGCTCTGTAAGAATGGTTTCGATATTCATATGGATATCTTCTGCTTCAATGGTAAATTCTACTTTTCCCGCATCAATATCCGCTTCGATTTCCTTTAAGGTCTTGATGATAAGGTCAGCTTCCTGCTGCGGAATGATACCTTGTTTTCCAAGCATAGCTGCATGCGCTATGCTGCCTCGGATGTCCTTTTTATATAATCTCTGGTCAAATTCAATTGAGGCATTGAACTCATCAGCGGACGAAGTCGCCGCCTTTGAGAACCTTCCTTTCCAAAGTTTCATGCTGCTGTACTCCTCCTTCTTTGTTCTGTTTCTGGATTGCACGGATTTTTAACGGCAGTGAGAAGAGGTTGATGAAACCGTCTGCATCACTCTGATTGTAAACCTCATCCTTGCTGAATGTGGCAAATTCTTCGCTGTACAGGGAGTTAGGCGATTTACGTCCGGCAGCAGTAGCGCTTCCCTTGTATAATTTCATTCTGACAGTACCGGTTACCAGCTTTTGCGTTTCATCTACAAATGCAGAGATTGCTTCGCGAAGCGGAGTAAACCAGAGTCCATCGTAGCAAAGCTGAGCAAACTTCTGCGCAACGATGTATTTATACTGCGTTGTGTCTCTGTCTAAAATAAGTTTTTCCAGTGCAGAGTGGGCTTCAAAGAGAATCGTGCCTCCCGGAGTCTCATATACTCCGCGGGATTTCATACCTACCAGACGGTTTTCGATGATATCGGCAGTACCTACACCGTTGGCGCTTCCCAATTCGTTCAGTTTTGTCAGCAGTTCAATCGGACCCATTTTAGTTCCATCGATCCCTACAGGAATACCTGCTTCAAAGTCAATATCCACATAGGTAACTTCATCCGGAGCTTTTTCAGGAGGAACAGATAATACGTGAATGGTGTCGTAGTGTTCGTTCCAAGGATTTTCCAGTTCACCGCCTTCATGGCTGATGTGCCAGATGTTTTCGTCACGGCTGTAAATCTTTGCTTCCGTTTGATTAATAGGGATGTTGTGGGAAGCTGCATAAGCAAGCAGGTCTTCTCTGGATTCAAAATCCCAGAATCTCCAAGGGGCAATAATCTTAATGGCAGGGTCAAGTGCTTTGATGGTTGTTTCAAAACGCACCTGGTCATTTCCTTTGCCTGTACATCCGTGAGCGATATAGTAGGCACCCTCCTGCTGTGCGACTTCTACCAGTTTCTGTGCCATAAGAGGTCTTGCCATGGAAGTACCCAGCATATATTCATTCTCATAAATCGCACCGGCTTTCAGTGTAGGCCAGATAAAATCTGTAATAAATTCTTCTCTTAAATCAATTGTGATGGCCTTGCATGCACCTGTTGCGATGGCTTTTTTTTCAATAGCGTCAAAATCTTCCTTCTGTCCTGCATTACAGCAGACAGCGATGACGTCATAATTATAATTTTCCTTTAACCAAGTCATAATGATCGAGGTATCCAATCCGCCTGAATAGGCCAGTACTACTTTTTCTTTTGCCATTTTGATCCTCCTCTTGAACCATATATTATGGGTGAATATTTCATGTTATTCGTGAATAAAAATTTAAAACGTAGGTTAATTATACAACAAGAGTATAAAAAATCAACCCCATTTTTGTAATTAATCCACAAAAAATCCTAGAATGAGAAAAAACATAAAGACTTTAATGCATAAATGTTGTAGAATAAATAAGAAAGAAAGTTTAGGTACTATTGTCTGAAAAATGTGTATATAATAAAAGGTAGGATTTTGAATATGAAAATCGAATTTGAAGAAAAACATGTGAAATGGGGAACAACAGTTTTCCTGGTAGTATGCGCCTGCATCCTCGTTTTTTTTGCGGTATACAGATTTGATATGCTGTCGCAGATTATAGGAAAAGCTGCTGCAATACTGACACCTTTTATTTATGGCCTGGTGTTTGCGTATCTTTTGTGCCCGGTCTATAATGTGACAACACGCAATATGTATGCTCTTTTGAACCGCAAAGCGAGAAGAAACAAACGTGCTTTGTCTGTTTCTAAAGGTGTGGCTACTTTTATTTCACTTCTTGTTTTTATACTGGTGATTACAGGCATCTGCTGGATGATTATACCGGGGCTTGTGGACAGTGTGACACATATTATTAGCATCCTTCCTGCAAGTATGGAGCATTTTATTGACTGGATTAATAAAAAAACCGTCCATTATCCTCAGATGCAAGAAACACTTGAAGTATGGATTAATCGCTTCACGGAGAAGATTGTCAATTATGTGGAAGACAAGATGCTGCCTAGCTATATGGAAGTGGCTACCAGTATTTCCACCGGGGTATTCGGTGTCATTACAGTGCTGAAAAATTTCCTTATCGGGATTATTATATGCGCTTATTTTCTCAACAGCAAAGAATTGTTTGCTGCTCAGTCCAAAAAGCTGATTCTTGCAGTATGCAGTGAGCGTCATGCAGATGAAATTTTAAAAGGCGCAGCTTTTACGAATAAAACTTTTGGAGGATTTATCAATGGAAAAATTATAGACTCCATTATCATCGGAATGATTTGTTTTGTGAGTATGACGCTGCTGGGATGGGAATACCCGCTGCTGATCAGCTGCATTGTTGGGATTACGAATATCATTCCTTTTTTCGGACCGTTTATCGGTGCAATTCCGTCTGCACTGCTGATCTTAATGGTAAACCCTAAGCAGTGCATATATTTTCTTATTTTTATCCTTATTTTACAGCAGGTGGATGGAAATATCATAGGACCGAAAATATTGGGAGACAGTACAGGACTGTCCAGTTTCTGGGTCATGTTTGCGATCCTGGTAGGTGGAGGCATGTTCGGTTTTGTGGGGATGGTAATAGGAATTCCAATCTTTGCAGTGTGCTATACCTATTTTGGAAAAATTATAAACAAGAGATTGGATAAAAAGGGATTTTCGACGGATATCAAGGATTATACCATTGACAAATACAGAGTGAAGGAAAGAAGAAAGAAGAAATTCACAAAGATAAAAAGAGGAGGAGCCTAGAGATGGCGTTGTTAAAGGATAAAATTGTGGAACAGATAGGGGAAGACTATGTGATCTGTGACTGCGATATGAGCCGGTTCACATCTTTCCGCACCGGGGGAAAAGCGGATTTGCTTATTATGCCGCAAAATCCGGAGCAGCTGAAATATGTGCTTCAAGAATTGAGCCGGGCAGACGAGCCTTATATGGTAATGGGAAACGGTTCCAATATACTGGTAAAAGACGGGGGATATCCCGGAACGATTGTTAAGCTGGGTGAAGCTTTTTCGCAGATACAAGTGCAGGGAGAGAAGATTACGGCAGGCTGCGGTGCGCTTTTGTCTTCTGTTGCAAAGGCCGCTCTGGATGAGAGTCTGACGGGTCTTGAGTTTGCCAGCGGTATACCGGGAAGCCTGGGTGGGGCTGTATTTATGAATGCCGGCGCCTACGGCGGTGAGATGGTGCAGGTAATAGAAAAAGTAAGAATTATAGCAAAAGACGGAAGCCGGGAATACACGCTCAGCTGTGCAGATTTGGACTTGAACTACCGCCACAGTATCCTGCACGAAAGCGGTGATATTGCGGTAAGTGTCGTTTTGAAGCTGGAAAAAGGCGACAAAGCAGCTATTGGAGAGCAGATGAAGGAGCTGGCAGCAAAGCGGAATGCAAAGCAGCCGGTTTCTTTGCCAAGTGCAGGAAGCTTTTTTAAAAGACCGGAAGGGCATTTTGCAGGGAAGCTGATTCAGGATGCAGGTCTGAAGGGAATGTCTGTCGGAGGCGCACAGGTATCTCCTCTTCACAGTGGATTTATTGTTAATACAGGAGGAGCAACTGCAGGAGATATCCTTAATTTGATGGAAATTGTTCAGGCCGCTGTGCTGGAACAGTTTGGTGTCAAGTTGGAACCGGAGGTGAGGATCATTGGAAAATAAGAAATATCAGATGGGATATGATCTTCATACACATACGGTCTATTCCCACGGAAAGGGAACGATTGAGGACAATGTAAGGGCAGCCTTGGATCGGGGGCTTTCTCATGTGGCTATTACAGATCACGGTCCGGGTCATTTGTTTTATGGGATCAAGCGGAAAGATGTGCCTCAAATGCGTAAAGAAGTGGATTTGCTGAATGAAAAGTATCCGGAGATTATGATTCAGCTCAGTGTTGAAGCAAATATAATAAATTCCAGGAATCATCTGGATATTACACCTGAAGAATACGGGCAGTATGATTTTGTGATCGCAGGTTATCATTACGGGCTTCCAAAGGGTTACTGCATCCAGAACTGGCTGTGGAGCCATGGACTGAAACTTGGGGAAAAACAGCTGAAAGTAAAGAACACGGATATGGTAATCAAAGCTTTATATGAGAATGATATTGCAATTCTGACCCATCCGGGAGATAAGGGACCCTTTGATATGTTTCCTATTGCAGAAGCCTGTGCGGATACAGATACACTAATGGAAATCAGTACGTGGCATCCGCATATGTCTGTGGAGGAGATAAAAGAAGCAGCGAAAACAGACGTACAGTTTATTATCAGCAGCGATGCCCATGTGCCGGGAAGAATCGGCGACTTTGAAGGCGGACTGAAGCGGGCGCAGGAAGCAGATCTTGATATTTCCAGAATCGTAAACTTAAGGGAGATAAAATGAACACAGTAATTGTAACAGGCCTGTCCGGAGCCGGGAAAACGCAGGCGATGAACTGCCTGGAAGATCTGGGGTATTATTGCGTGGACAATATGCCCCCTGCGCTGATCAAAAGCTTTGTGCAGCTTGCAGCGGGAGAATCCACACCGATTGAAAAAGCCGCTTTTGCAGTGGATGTGCGGGGCGGCGAGCTTTTTGCAGATATGGAAAAAGCACTGGAAGATCTGGAAAATGAGGGGATTGATTACAAGATTCTTTATCTGGAGGCTTCGGAACCTGTACTGATTCGCCGTTTTAATGAGACCAGACGGCAGCATCCTCTGGCTAATGGAGAAAGTACGCAGGAGGGGTTGAAGCGGGAAACGGCAATGCTGGCCAATCTGCGGACAAAGGCAGACTATATCATAGATACTTCCAACATGAAGGCGGCGCGGCTGTGGCAGGAAGTAAAAGATTTGATTACATCGGGAGAAAGCGAAAAAACGTTTGTAATTAATGTCATGTCTTTTGGATATAAACGGGGCATCCCCCTGGGGGCAGATATGATTTTTGACATGCGTTTTATTCCGAACCCTTACTATGTAAAATCACTGCGAGCTCTTACCGGAAACAATAAAAAGGTGAGAGACTATGTGATCAGGCAGGAGGTAACGCAGGACTTCCTGCAAAGAGTAGAGCCGCTTATACTGGATCTGATCCCGTCGTATATGAGGGAGGGGAAATACAGTTTAAATCTGGCCTTTGGCTGTACCGGCGGACATCACCGCTCGGTAGCATCTGCCAATGAAATGGCAGACAGGTTAAAGGCAAGAGGAAAGCGGGTCATTCTGGAACATAGAGATTTGTAGCAGTATATGAAAAACAGCGGAGGATAAAAATGTCCTTTTCAATGGATACAAAAAATGAACTGGCTCATATTGTGCCGGAAAAAAAATGCTGTATGCTGGCTGAAATCGCCGGTTTTATCCGTATGTGCGGAAGCATCCGGCTTGCAGGAGGCGGAAAATTTCGGATTATTACTATGACAGAGAATCCGGCAGTTGCCCGCCATTATAAGAAAATGATTAAAGGTTATTTCGGCGTGGATACGGAGCTGGAGGTAGGAGCCGGAAATACGCTTACAAAAGGAAGAGCCTATTTTTTGACTATCGGTCCTCAGGAGTTGAGTGAACAGATCCTTCGGGAGACGGGAATTCTTATGGTGAAGGAAGGTATGAACTACATCAGCGATGGTATTTATGACGGGCTGATTCGGACAAAGTGCTGCAGAAAAGCGTATCTGCGGGGGCTTTTTCTGGCAGGAGGGACCATTACGGATCCGGAAAAGGCATACCACATTGAATTCAGTTGTGCCAGCCAGAACCTGGCAGCAGATGTGCGGAAGCTGATTAACAGCTTTGTGGATCTTCACGCTAAAATCTCTCCAAGAAAGAAAAATTATGCAGTATATGTAAAAGAGGCCGAGCAGATTATTGATATTCTGGCGATCATGGGAGCGCATTCTCAGATTTTTTCCTTTGAAGATGTGAGAATAACGAAAGAAATACGCAATAAGGCCAATAGAATTAATAATTGTGATAATGCCAATATTGATAAAACACTGCAGGCAGCGGAAAAACAGCTTGCCTGGATCAGAAAGATACAGGAAAAGAAGGGGCTCCGTTTTCTGCCGGACAAGCTCTATGATGCGGCGGTGCTCAGGCTTGATAATCCGGAGGCAACACTGCAGGAACTGGCAGATATGATGGACCCGCCTATGAAAAAATCAGGGATTAACAATCGCTTTCGTAAGATTGAGGAAATTGCAAGTAAATTGTAGCAGAAGGAGGTATCGGATATGAGAAAATTTGAACTGGAACATCGGGTTGGTTATGCGGAAACAGATGCAATGGCGATTGTCCATCATTCCAATTACATCCGGTGGTTTGAAATGGGAAGGAATGATCTGCTCAGGTCACTGGGGTATCCGTACTCTCAGCTTGAGAAGCTTGGGATCTGGATGCCGGTGATTGGGGTGGAATGTAAATACAAAAGCCCGTCTGTTTTTGATGAGGTAGTCATCATTCGCTCCTGGATTGATAAACTTAAGGGCGCATCTGTGACATTGGGCTATGAGGTGGTAGGTAAAGAAGACGGTACCCTGCGGGTTACAGGCAGCAGCAGTCATGGATTTACTGATCCGGATCTGGTACCGCTGCGGTTGAAAAAGCATTACCCGGAGCTTTATGAAAAGATGGCGGCGGCAGCTAAGTAGAGGGGTGTATATGGCGAAGAAGTAAGAGAGGCTTCTTCGCTTTTTGATTGGTGCGCCTGCTGTACATTCTTTGAAATTCTTGTATGTATTACGGGAAGTGTATGGTACAATAAGTGGCGGAGGTGAGAAAAACATGATAGACACTGTCATTTTTGATATGG
>CAUWJW010000114.1:0-8013 GCA_963558985.1 uncultured Clostridia bacterium
TGTGGATAAACAGATACACCATCTCCCGCGCTTCTGAATGTCCGAACTCTGCCGCCTGTTCTTTTACCCTTTTAACACAGATTACAACATCTCCCAAAGGGATTTCACCTTCTTCCGGCAGCTGCCCGAGATCTTCATACTGGGGAAAAGACAGTACATCTGTAATCTTGTCCACATTTCGATAGGAATGATTCAGCTGACGGATCTCTTCCTCACTGACCAATGTAAGACTTACTTCTATCCGCTGCGAATCGATGCCCTCAGAATCTATACAGAAATTCGCCCCTTCCTTCATCTTGGACAAAATCGCTTCTTCCGGCATGTTTTCAGGGTCACACCATATTCTCATCTACTCTTCCTCCTTCTCCGGATATTCCTGATAATACTTGTCATAAGCTGCTATGATTTTCTTTACCAGCTCATGCCTTACTACATCCACACCTTTGAGATAGCAAAAGTCGATGCCTCTGACATGTTTTAAAACCCGTGAAGCCTCTAAAAGTCCTGATGTTTTCCCTCTTGGAAGGTCTACCTGAGTCACATCACCTGTGACCACCACCTTTGACCCAAATCCCATACGGGTAAGAAACATTTTCATCTGCTCTTTCGTTGTATTCTGGGCTTCATCCAGAATAATGAAGGAATTGTCCAAAGTTCGCCCTCTCATATAGGCAAGCGGAACAACCTCGATTACTTCCTTTTCCTTAAGCCGGAGTGCACTTTCTCTTCCAAGAATATCATAAAGCGCATCATAAAGAGGTCTCAGATAGGGATCCACCTTTTCCTGCATATCTCCGGGCAAAAATCCCAGCCGCTCTCCGGCTTCCACTGCAGGTCGTGTCAATATAATCTTTTCCACCTGCTTTTCTTTGAAAGCATGTACTGCCATAGCAACAGCCAAATAAGTTTTTCCTGTTCCCGCAGGACCAATACCAAAGACAATATCCCGTTTCCGAATACTATCTACGTATTTTTTCTGTCCTAAAGTTTTCGGCTTCAGAGGTTTTCCTTTATGTGTGAAGCAGATGGTATCCTTGCTTACATTGCTTTCTCCATAGGAAACGCCTTCTGCTTTTAAAGCAATCACATAATTAAGTTTCTGTTCATCCAGCTTTTCTCCCTTCTCTATCATAGACATCCATTCTTCAATGACAGAAACGGCCTGTTCCGCATCCTTTCCCCTGAGAATCAGTTCGTTGTCCCGCTGCATAATATCCACTTCCATATGTTCCTTCAATATCCGGATATTGCTGTCCAGTGTTCCAAACAGCTCCCTGCGGTCGATCCCCTCACTGATGGTCATCTTTTTTAACTGTTCCGTCTGATTTGTCAACTATAATCTCCTCTTCTGTTCCTATTTGCTGTAAAGTTTCTAAAGTCACACCTATATTTATTATATTTTTTTCCCGGGAAAAATTCAAACTTTTATTTAAAATTTGCGCCTTCTTTGGTAAATTTTCTTTTACATATTGCCTGATAGAAGCGTTTACCGCCCTTTTCAGCTCCCGATTTTTTATTTCACGATCAAAAAGGACTGCCTCTTCAATTACAACAGCATCGATTTTCAAGGGAAAGGGTTTCACCATATGAATCAGATTTTTTGTTTTTTTCACAGATGTTTTATAGGAACTCATTTTTTCCGACAGACTGTGCCCGTTAACCGCAATGCTCCAGTGCTTTCTGCCTGTTCTTTTTTTTATTCTTTCATACCGCGGTGCACAGAAGATAATTCTTTCAGGAATCCTTGCTTCTACCAGACCTTCTCCATGCACATATGTTTTTTCCTGTCCTTCTGATTCTGTTCCATAAGTTGTTTTTTGCAAAGGAATCTCTCCTGTAATTAAAATATCCCCTTTTTTCACATAAGTGCCGTCCCTCACAGCACGCTGGCCTTCTATAGGAACAATTTTGCTGATATACCCGGGTCTGTCAGCCACAATATGGCATGGCTTTTTTTTCGCCACGTCCGTTTTTAATGTTTTTTCTCCTTCTGCAACGGACACCACTGCACGATTTCCTTCAAACTCTACACCTGCCCAGACAATCTGTTCATATTCTTCATAAAGTCGGATTTTCACTTTATTAAGGTCGATTTTTTTTCTACATCCTTCATACAGTCCTGCCTCTGCCAAGGTCTGTCTCAAATGAGGTTCATCAATGCTTTCGTATCCATTGACCCTGATTTCTGCTACAAAGAGACTCTGATAATAGAGAAAGGCTGCAAAAATCAGAATGCCCAAAAGCGTAATCTTTCTTTTCCACAGTCTTTTGAGCCCATATTTATAACCGCCTTCACCAAGAACCGTAATTTTATAGCTCTTTTTAGCCAGTTTTTGCAGTTTTTTTAAATCACGGCTGCTGATCATTAAATGAATCTCTATATCATTCACAAAACGGATATTTTTTAAATGAATATGATTTTTTATACATTTGTCCAACAACCTGTCAAGGCGAAAACCTTCAATCTTTATCTTCTTGTAATGTTCCGTAAAAGCGGAGTTGTTCCATGTCACCTGTGATCAGCATCCTTTCATCTTTCAGCTCTTTTATCACTAACTGCTCTCCCATAACAGAGGTAAAACGTTTTCCATTATGAACGATAATCTGTTTCTGTGAAAGCAGCACCAGCTTTTTCACATTATCTAAAATGATTGTATTGCCGCTGACAAATACCCTGGGCATATTGACGGCAAAGTCAAACAGCAGTTCATCTTTCATTGTCATACTTCCTCCTTATGCTTCCCTCTATTTTATTAAGGGAATAAGGAGAATATGTTAACCTTTTGCCGTCTTTTTCATGCTTCTGCAGTCAAAGGCTCCCTTGCAAGATTCTTTCTTTTGTGGCACAATCAATCTGAGATATTTTTAAAAGAAAGGACGAAATGCTATGTATGATTATCACACCCATACTGCCTTTTCCGATGACTGCGATATCGCTATGGAGGAAATGATCCTGCAGGCAATACAATGCGGTGTAAAAGAGCTTGCCATTACGGATCATTATGATCCGGGCTATGAGGATCCTGAGTTTCCTTTTTGTCTGGACTTTGACCGTTATTACGAATCACTTCTTGAAATGTCGCAGAAGTATGAGGATGCAATCAGCATCATCAAGGGAATGGAAATTGGAATTATGGACAGTGAACTGGAGGAATGCAGCCGTGCTGTGACCCAGTACCCCTACGATTTTATTATTGGTTCCTTCCATTGTTTAGAAAAAAAAGATCTTTACCGGTATGATTTTTCCCAGGTAGATAGACCGGCTGTCCTTGAGCGTTTTTATACATATGTGAATAAGTGCCTAAAGGCATATAAAGACTATGATGTTGTGGGTCATTTCACTATTATTGACCGCTATATCGGTGAAGTTTTCGATTACAGACCTTACATGGACATCATTGAGGATACCCTGAAAACGATCATTTATGACGGCAAAGGGCTGGAGATCAATACTTCCAGCTTCAAATACAAGATGGATATCTGGCTCCCTCGAAAAGAGATTCTGCAGCTGTACCGCCAGCTGGGCGGAGAAATCCTTACGTTCGGATCCGATTCCCATGATACACATCATTTTATGGATCATTTTGCAGAGGCGCAGGAATTAGCAAAAAGTTCAGGTTTTTCTTATCAATGTACCTTCCGAAATCGGAAACCGGAGTTTCACAAGCTGTAATTCTAAAAATGTGCACCCGGGACTATGCAGTTCCGGTGCACATTTTTTTCATTTATTCATGATCCAAGTGTTCTTCGAGGCGGAATTTAGAAGGATCCTTTCCTTCCAGCTCAATAATATTTCTCCGTTTCATAGAGCGATAAATCCGCTCTTCTCCAACACTCATATAAGATGGACGAATAATCTTGTCCACGTTAATCAATTCCTCAATACGATGGGCACTCCACCCCACAACTCTTGCAATGGCAAAAATAGGCGTATACAATTCCAGCGGAATCTCCAGCATACGGTATACCAGACCGCTGAAAAAATCCACATTAGCACTGACACCTTTGTAAATTTTTCGTTTATCTGCAATTACCTGCGGCGCCAGTTCTTCTACTGCAGCATACATAGCAAACTCTTCCTGGTACCCCTTTGCATCTGCCAGTTTTTTTACAAATCCTTTGAAAATCTCTGCTCTTGGATCTGATACACTATAAATCGCATGTCCCATCCCATAAATCAGCCCTTTTTCATCAAAGGCTTTTTTATCCACTACATCTTCAAGGTATCTGCGGATCTTCTCTTTATCTGAAATATCTTTGACCGTATCCTTCAGATCCTGCATCATCTCTACGACCTTAATGTTGGCGCCTCCATGCTTGGGTCCCTTGAGAGAACAGAGCGCTGCTGCTATTACCGAATAGGTGTCCGAGCCTGCGGAAGTTACAACGCGCGTAGTAAAAGTCGAATTATTACCGCCTCCATGTTCCATATGGAGCACATGGGCTTCCAGCTCTGTGTAATTCATATCCGGACGCAGCATCCTTAAAAGATTTTCTGCTGTGGAAAGCTTCGGATCCGGACGATGGATATACATGCTGCTGTCCTGTTCATAGTGGTTATAGGCATGATATCCGTAAACTGCCAGCATCGGAAAGACACTAATGAGCATCATGCACTGCTGGAGCACATTGTCAATTGAGGTGTCTGATGCACTCGGGTCATAAGAGGATAAAGTAAGAACACTTTTGGTCATAATGTTCATGATGTCCTTACCCGGCGCTTTCATCACCACATCCCGCACAAAATTAGTGGGCAGTCTGCGCAGCTTTCCCATGACTTCCTGAAATTTTTCCAGTTCATCTTCGCACGGAAGTTCTCCGAAAATCAAAAGATAGGCAATTTCCTCAAAGCCGTATCGATCTTCTGTAATCGGTCCCTTTACCAGATCCATAACATTATAGCCTCGGTAGTAGAGTTTTCCCTTGCAGGGCACTTTATGCCCCAGGTATTCTTTGTATGCCTCAATACGGGAAATGGATGTCAGCCCCGTCAGTACTCCAATTCCATTTTTATCCCTTAATCCCCGATTTACATTATACTCATGGAACAGGTCATTGGTAATATAGTCATTCTCTCTACAAAGGCGTGACCGCTCCTTTACATACTCATTAATTTTAATCATTTAAATATCTCCCCTTTCTGTTCTATTTCCCTCAATCATTCTGTAAGGTAGCCTTTCTAGTCTTGTAAAAAATATCTGAAACAAACTACCATTCTATTTTTCTTCCCTCTTTCTTCCAGTTATGAAACTCGGCGGTTGCTGTAAAAAGTGCGTCAGATGATGAGTTCAGCGCGGTTTCGCAGGAATCCTGTATTACTCCTATAATAAATCCAACACCTACCACCTGCATAGCAATATCAGTCGAAATTCCAAACAGACTGCATGCCAGAGGGATCAAAAGCAGTGATCCGCCTGCTACTCCGGAAGAGCCGCATGCTGCTGCGGAAGCCACCAGGCTCAAAAGGAGGCCTGTGGGAAAATCAACGGCTATATTCAGCGTATTGGCTGCTGCCAGGGTCAGTACTGTAATAGTAATCGCTGCACCGGCCATATTAATCGTTGCTCCCAAAGGAATCGACACTGAATACTGTTCTTCATCTAATCCCAGACTCTCACAAAGAGACATATTTACCGGAATATTTGCAGCAGAACTCCTTGTAAAAAAGGCCATGATTCCACTGTCCTTCACACATTTAAAAACCAATGGATACGGATTCTGCCTGATATTTACAAAAACGATAATCGGATTCAATACAAATGCCACAAACAGCATACACCCTATAAGCACCAACATGATTCTGCCATATGAAATGAAACTCTTGAGACCTGCTGTAGCTACTGTAGTGAATACCAGACCCATGATACCAAAAGGTGCACAGTTTATTATCCATCTGATTGCAACAGAAAGCGCATCAGAAATATTACCCAGTATCGATTTTGTTTCATCGGATGCTGACCGCAAAGCCAGTCCAAAAATAACGCCCCAGACCAAAACACCCATATAATTGGCATCTACAATTGCACCGATTGGATTACTTACTGCATTAAGCAATAATTTCTTGATAACTTCAGCAATCCCTCCCGGTGCTGCCTGTTCTACCCCTTCTACCAAAGTCAGCGTTGAGGGAAATAAAAAGCTGGCAGCCACTGCTGTGAAAGATGCAAATAAAGTTCCAATCAAATACAAACAGATAATCCGCTTCATATTGCTGCGCTGTTCTTTCTGATGTCTGCACAATGAATGTATCACCAGAAAAAAGACAAGCAGTGGTGCCAATGCCTTAAGGGCACCTACAAAAAGTTCTCCTAAAACACCAATCCCGGCGGCAGACGGAATCACCAGTCCCAACAGGATACCTACAATCAGGCCGGAAATTATACGCTTTACTAAACTGATATCATTCCATTTTTTTATCATGTTCATAACATTTATCCTTACTTCTTTATAGTGTCGCGCGCTTGCTCTAAATACAGTTTATAGCAAAATTATGAAATGTCAAATTTTTTTTACATATTCCCCATTTTCATCCTTTATTTTAACTTCCGAAATGTCCGGAAAAACAAAGCAACTGTAGTGCATACAGCGCAGAAGTCTGCAATAGGCTCTGCCAGAAAAACACCGAGCACCTGATCCGTTAGAATCTTTGGAAGGATAAAAATGAGAGGAATTAAAAGGAGTATCTTTCGCAATATGGCCAAAAAAATGGAAGTTTTTGCATTTCCCAGCGCAATAAATGTCTGCTGGCAGCTAAGCTGCACCCCCAAAAGCAGAGCACTTGCCATGTAGATACGGATTGCCCAGGCTGTCATTTCCAGCAGCCTTGGATCCGCTGTAAACAACCCAATAAATATTTGCGGAAAAAATACACAAACGCACCATAAGATACTGGAATATGCCATACTGGCTGCCAGCAAAAGTTTAAAGGCTCTGCGCACCCGTTCATTTGCTCCTGCTCCGAAATTATAGCTGATAATCGGTTGCGCTCCCTGAGTGATTCCTGTTATAGGGACCATCATAAACTGCATAGCCGTTACAAGGATGGTCATCGCCCCAACCGCTAAATCTCCTCCATATTTCAGAAGCGAGGTGTTAAAACACACAGTGATAATACTCTCTGTAAACTGCATAATAAAAGGAGAAAGCCCCAGTGCAATACATGGCGCTGCGATTTCTTTCCTTATACGAAAATACTGCTTCCGCAGTTTTAAAAATGTTTTTTGAGCGGTCAGAAATCGAAGAACCCACGCTGCTGATACAGCTTGTGATATAATCGTAGCTAATGCAGCCCCTTTTACTCCCATATCCAAGGCAAAAATAAGCACCGGATCCAGTAAAATGTTTAAAACTGCCCCTATAACAATCGTGCACATACTGGTTCCTGCATACCCCTGTGTTGTGATAAATGCGTTCATCCCCAGGGAAAGCTGTACAAAAATAGTCCCCATTGCATAAATATTTAAATACTCCAGCCCATATCCAAGGGTGTTTTCACTGGCTCCAAAAAGCAGGAGCAGTTTTTCTCCAAACAGAAGAATCCCTGCAGTAAGCAAAAAAGACACCACTATAATCAGTATAAAACAGTTGCCTAAGATGCGCTCTGCTTTTTCTTTTTCATTCTTTCCCATCATAATAGACGCCCGAGGTGCTCCTCCCATGCTGACCAGCGCTGCAAAGGCTGAAACAGCTACAATGATGGGCATCGTAACTCCTACCCCGGTCAGAGCCTGCGCTCCCACCTGCGGAATATGTCCGATAAACATACGGTCTACCATATTATATAACACGTTAATAATCTGTGCGGTTACGGCCGGAAGTGCCATTTTAAAAAGCAGTCTGCCTACAGGCTGTGTTCCCAGTCCGGATTCTGTTTTTTGTTTACTCAAGTTTATATTCACTCCTTGCTGCAGATTTAATCAGTATACCGTATTGCATGTATAAATTCAATTCTATATAATAAATGGTAGTGTCAAGTGAGTTATGAAAAACTGAGTTAAAAGAAAAAGGCTCAGA
>CAUWJW010000115.1:0-7877 GCA_963558985.1 uncultured Clostridia bacterium
CATCAATGTTCTCATAAAAATAACGCAGCGCCGTTTCCCCATTGGAGTATTCCCGGATATTATCCATGAGCGATGCTCTTACATATTTGCTTTGAGAGGATTGCTTCGCTCTGTTGCGCAGACGCAGTTCATCCAGCTGTTTCATACCCTGAAACTGAAAGTCGGCATATTTGTACTCCGTATACTCTTTCAGGCGCTCTTTTCGTTTGTCGTCAATCCCCTCATTTAAGCTGCGGATATCCAGCATATAATCAAAAATATCATCACTTGCAACAAAGGCAATACGCTCCGGCTCTTCAATCATAGCATTTTTGCATCTGCCGGTGTATGCTTCAAAAAACGCACTCTTATGATACGGCGCACTTCGTTTTGCACCGACCTTCTCGGCAATCAGGTTCAACAAAGTCGACTTTCCCGAACCGTTTCCTCCATATAAAATCGTTATGTCGGAAAAAAATAGTTCTTCCAGTCCTCTTCCATAAAACACCTGATACGGATAAAAGGTATCATAGCAAGTCCGCTTCTGTTCCTGGAAAAAGCTTTCTTCTTCTATATCTCCCGGCAGGATAAACCGGTTCAAATATCGCATAGATGTTCCCCCTTGTTTGCTCGCCCTGTAAAAATACAGGCTCCTTTTATTTTAGGCACTATACTGGGAATTGGCAAGAGATAAATTTTCCCATAAAGGAAAGGGATGAAAAAAAGAGCCTATGGATTCCCATAAGCTCTCATGTTATTGCAGTGGCTGTTTAAACCGTTCTAAGCGCTGCCAGTTCAGCGATACAGTCATCCCACCCCTGAATCAGCTTATCAATGTCTTCATCACTTGTAACAGGGGAAATCAGCATCATGTTGTGGAACGGTGTAATTACAATCCCTCTGTTATGGAGATAGATATGCGTATAGTACATCAGTTCCCAATCGAAATTATTCTTTGCATCTGTTCCGTTTACAGGTGAAGTCGGCATGAACTGCAATTCACATCTTGCACCTGATCTTGTCAGGCTCCATGGAACATCGTGCTTCTTAAGCACTGCCTCAAGTCCGTCAGCCAGTCTGTTAAGCCCTTTAAACATTTTCTCAAAAGCTTCCTCTGTTGCAACCTCTGCCAGCTGCGTTCTCATGCAGGCAATGGCAAACTGGTTTGCTGCCAGTGTACCGCCGATTCCCATAGGATCCGACACACCGCCGTTTCCGTACATTGTTCCGATTTTGTCAGCAACTTCCTTTGTAAAGCCGTATACAGCAATAGGAACCCCGCCTGCTATGGATTTGCCCAGCGTCACAAAATCAGGTTTGAGTCCATGCGCTCTTGTGTACCCGCCGTAACCATTAGAAAGTGTATGTGTTTCATCAATGATCATGTAGGAACCGTACTTGTCACACAGTTCTCTTACTGCTTGCAGATATCCTTCTGCCGGAAGCACCATACCGCAGTTTGTCATTACAGGCTCTAAAAGGACAGCTGCCACATCTTCATAGGCAAGTTCTTTTTCCAGCGCTTCCACATCGTTAAATTCAACAACTCTTGTCAGCTGATCTTTCGGAAGCCCCGGATTTGAGTCGTATGGAGACCGGAGACACAGCTTGCCGTCTTCACCGATATGAGGCAGTGTTTCATCAAGGCTTCCGTGATAACATTCCTGCATGACTAAAATTTTAGGTCGGCCTGTCAGTGTTCTGCAGTTTCGAATCACATACCGGTTGGCTTCTGTTGCTGTCATTGCCACCTGCCACATTGGAAGACCGAACCGTTTGCTTAATTCCTTTCCGATTTCCAGCGCATCAAGTGTCGGCATCATCGTTGTAATACCCATTGCACCTCTTTGCGCAATTGTCTTTGCTGTCGCATCAGGAGAGTGTCCGAACATTGCACCTGTATCACCTAAGCAGAAATCGATGTATTCATTGCCGTCAATGTCCCAGCAGCGTGCGTCCTTTGCTTTTTCAAGAAAAATCGGGTGACTTGTTCCCCAGTCAGCCATCCATGGCATCGGTACGCCGTCAAGAAGGTTTGCATGGGCCTTGTCAAAAGCCTCCTTGCTCTTAGGGGTTCTTTCCATAAAGAGTTTGTCTTCTCTTTCTCTCAGTTTTGCCAGCTGCTCATCGTTTACCATTCTGTATGGGCTTTTTTTGTCTGTAATCATTGTTTTCCTCCATTAAATATATAGTTTATTAAATTTTTACAATTGGATTAATAATAAAACTTTGCATCACCCTTGTATTCCTGGATTGTATTTCCTCCATCTACAACAAGTGCTTCCCCTGTAATGTATGAAGCTTCTTTTGATGCCAGAAATACAATGGCGTTTGCAACTTCAGATGCATCTGCACTTCTCTTCATCGGAGTATTCAGTCCTCCCTGCGCTTCTGCTTCTGTTTGTGATGCGGTGGCAATCCAGCCCGGCAGTACGTTATTTACGGTAATATTATTCTTACCAACTTCGATGGCCAGTGCTCTGCTCATTCCGATTACACCTGCCTTGGCGGCACTGTAGGCCGCTTCACCCGGGTTGCTTACAACAGGGCCTGTCACAGAAGATACATTTACAATTCTTCCATAGTTCTTTTTCACCATGTATGGCAGCACCTGCTTTGTAACATTAAACGTAAGTGTAAGATTTCTGCTTATGGATGTATCCCAGCTTTCATATGTAATATCCAAAATACCTGCGAAATCTTCCTCTTCTCCAACCTGCGCCATTCCGGCGTTATTAATTAACACATGAATATCTCCAAAATCGTCAGCAATCTTTTTAATAACAGCATTTGTTTCATCTCTGTCCATCAGATTTGCAATGTAGCCTTTTGCTTCAATTCCAGAGGCTTTCAGTTCCTCTGCCCGTGTATAGATTCTGTCAGTTGTGGCAATGAGCGCAATTCTGCCCCCCAGTTTTCCAAGAATTTTTGCAGTATGAAAGCCGATGCCGTTCTCGCTTCCTGCTCCTGTTACCAGACACACCTGATCTTTAAAATTTATAAATAAGTTTTCCATGGATTCTCCTTTCTGTATTCTGCATTTATATATTGCAAATACTATTATTGCAAATACTATGCCAATTAAAAAACACGGAAATTACCGTTTTTTAAAGCCCTTTTGTATCAGTATCAGTCAAATCTGACAATTCTTGCTTGTCAGATCTGACAATTAGTCTTATAATTAGTCTTATAATAAAGAGCACTTTGCGGAGGTGATACAAATGTCTCTTTCTTTGATCCAGGATACCGTCCAGCAGGCTGCAAAGGCCATTACTGCCGCTTTGGACCTTGAAACAGAAATCGTGTCTGATGATTTAAAGATTATCGGAGGCACGGGAAGATATGAACAAAAGATTGGAACATATGAAGAGGACGGAGACCTTTCCTCCCGTCTTGTCTATGCAGAATGTTTAAGAAACGGTCAGGAGTACATCACTTTTGATTCTGCCTCTGATGCCTTTTATGATGCAAAAGAAAATGAACTGGCGGAAATCTGCTGTCCCATTAAGATTCAGCAGCAGACTGTAGGTCTCATCGGACTCATCGCCTTTACCCGGCAGCAGCGCAGCCTTATGATTGATAAAACTGCTGAACTGATCACCTTTCTCCGTCTGATGGCTGAACTGATTGCAGGAAAGCTGGTCATTTCGCAAAACAACATCCGGCTGCAGGATACAGTCACATCTCTGTTGTCAGCGGCAGATGCGCATGCTTCCTTCGGCAATATCATCAGCGTCAGTCCTGCCATGGAGCAAATAAAAAACCGCGCCCGCCAGATCGCTCAGTCCGATTCCACAGTTTTAATCACAGGCGAAAGCGGCACGGGAAAAGATCTGCTGGCCAGATCCATACATAAAGAAAGTCCCCGCAGAGATCAGCCCTTTGTATCTGTCAATTGTGCCGCCATACCGGAAATGCTCCTGGAAAGCGAGCTTTTCGGATATGAAAAAGGCGCCTTTACCGGCGCCCAAAAGAGCGGAAAACTGGGAAAATTCCAGCTTGCTCACCGCGGGACTCTTTTCCTTGATGAGATTGGAGATATGCCGCTTCATCTGCAGGTAAAACTGCTCACAGCACTCCAAAGCAGACAAATTGAACCGGTAGGCGGAACTGTCCCGGTTCATGTAGATGTTCGAATTATTGCTGCTACCAATAAAAATTTAGAAGAACTGATCCTGAAAAATCAATTCCGGCAAGATCTTTATTTTCGTCTCAACGTAATTCCCATTTTGATTCCGCCGCTGCGGCAGCGCCCGGAAGACACCGAGCTGTTAGTCTTTCATGCCATAAAGAAATTCAGTAAAAAGCTTGATAAAAATGTAACGCAGATTCATCCGGATGCCCTAAAAGCCCTGCTCACATACAATTGGCCCGGAAACGTGCGGGAGGTGGAAAATGTAATTGAATACGCAATCAACATGGAAACCTCCCCTACGATACAGCTTTCCAGTCTGCCTGACAAAATCCGTCCGCAGACCGCATCTGCCTCTTCCTCAGACGGAAATTTAAAAACCCGCCTTGCTCTGGCAGAGCGTGAAATCATTACACAGTGCCTAAAACAAACGGGTTCTACTCTGGAGGGCAAACGCAAAGCCGCTAAAATACTGGGAATCAGTGAATCCACGCTCTACCGCCGCCTGCGCAGTCTGGATCTGATGTAACAAGAATATCAAATCTACACATACCGCTCTGTTTCAATAAAAATTCTATCTTTTCTGGTTCTGCTTCCTACCCTGCGAAGAAAAGCCTTTCCCTTGCCTCGCAGAACCAGTTTATCCCCTTCTTTCACTTGCATATCTGTTTTTTCCGCCTGCAGACCATTGAGAAAAACAAGCCCGCTGCCAATGGCTGCTGCTGCTTTTGCACGAGGAAGAGAAAATGCCGAGGCCACCACATTATCCAGACGAAGGGAAGCTACCGTATCTTTTCTCAAAACAGTCTGCCTCTTTGGGATACGAAGTTCATTAAGCTCCACCGCTTCAGCTGCAAGAGATGTGCTCCCGGCCTTATCATAATGAAGCAGCAGAAATTCACAGATTTCTTCTAAAATCAAAATATCTGCACCCTCTTCATCAGGCAGTATGTCTCCGATCATTTCTCTTTTTACCCCGAGGCCTGTGAGAGCCCCCAGATAATCCCTGTGAGACAGCGCCCTTCCGCCCTGTGCCTTTTTCACACGGAGCACCTGCAGCGGATGACAGGTGTCCGGCGTTTCATAGTCCGGAAATAAGAGGCAGACAGTCCGCTCCGCCTCTTCATAACCTCCGAAAAAACAGTACGATACTTCCGGGCTATCTTTGCACAGTTCCCGGCACAATTTTTCTGCCATAGACTTTTGCCGCAAATCCAGAAATCCTGTATACGTTGTTCTGTACTGACTGCTGCACTGCCGGAACTTATCCTCCAGAGCTGCAAGAAAAATCCGGTCTTCTTTTGCCTCTTCGTTTCGTTTATTCATATTTAATCTCCACCCCGCCGTCTGTCACCTGAATCCAGGTGGTGCCGGCATTCAGTTTCATTTCTTCTCCCCGGCTATCTTTAAACACAGTAGGGGAATCCAGATTCTGCCGCTGCCATCTTCCCCGGATCACCGTCCCGTTTGTAAAGAGCATCGCTTCTCCGCCCGCAGTCATATCAATACGCAGTCTTCCCTTTTCATCCAGCACCTTAGAGGTTACCTTCTGAACCAGAATGTTACTGGTGACAATCTGCTCTCCTGTTTCCTTATCAGTGTAAACCTGTCCGTTTACAGATTTCTTATACAGACCCGTTGCCGCATCGTATTCATAATGGTTCTTATTTACCGGATAGTTGATATCAATACGAAAAGCCGCTTCTCCTTCCTGTTTTTCTCCTGCCTTAAGAAAAGAAAAAGCTTTTACTTCCTGCTTCTGATCCCAGCCTTTTTCCCGCATCAGCTGCAGCACATCCCGGCCTGTTGTGTAGGAATTGTGCGGAGCCGCTCTGTCAGTAGACCTGTAAAAAATATCTGTATAGGTAAACGCACTGATATAGGGAATCACATTTGTTTCCAGGTAGCGCTTTGCTTCCGGACTCCACCCGTGGTGCACAAACACTGCATTGTATTCTCTTGCCATATCAATAAAGTACGGACGGGCGCTTCTTGCAGGCCCGATCTTATCCGGCACCTGACTGTAGTAAATCGGTTCTAATCTGCTAGAACCGCCCTCCACCGGAAACTCATATACAATATCTGCCTTTGAAAGCCCTGACTGCGGTCTTGCAGCTCCGGAATCATTATCCGTTGACAAAATAAACGGTCTTGCCGGCAGTTCTTCTGCAACCTCCCCTGTAAGAGGATTCGTCTGTGGCGCCTTAATGACAGGCCAGTCTGAAAAACCGGGCTCCAGAAACAGATACGCTGCACCTGCTCCTATAACAAACACTGCCACAACAGCCACCATCACTTTGAGACGATTTCTCTTTTTCCTCCTGCTTCTCCTTGATCCCATAATCACATCTTATCCTTTCCGTTCTTTTCTTTTTTTGCTATACTATTATTATACCAATAAAAATTTTTTAGGAAAGGATAAATTGATATGAAGTACACGTATATCCCTAAGGGAGTCTGCTCCACAAAGCTGGACTTTGAACTGGATGGCGATATCCTGAAAAATGTACATTTCACCGGCGGCTGCAATGGTAACTTAAAAGCGATCTCTGCTCTTGTAGAGGGAATGCCGGTTGATGAAGTAACCGAGAAGCTTTCCGGTATCAGCTGCGGTCTGAAGTCCACTTCCTGTACCGATCAGCTGGCTGCTGCACTGAAAAAGGCTGTAGCTGAATCGAAATAAAAGGGAAGAAAGCTGCGCAGGCTTTCATTCCGTTTTCAGCAGCCTGCATCTGTTAAATCACTGAGACTGCCAGGTCCAGCCATATTGCGGCCGGACCGGCAGTCTTTCTTTTTTTTGGAAAACACGAAAAATACAGTTTCCCCGCCTGCTTATAATGTAGCCAAAAAGATTATGGAGGTAACAGAACATGACAAAAATCTATGGCTACATTCGGGTATCTTCCCGGGAACAAAATGAGGATCGACAGCGCATTGCACTGCTAAACTGGGGGGTTGAAGAAAAAAATCTGTTTCTGGACAAGCAGAGCGGAAAGGATTTTCACCGGCCGTCTTATCTGCGTATGGTAAAAAAGCTGAAGCAGGGGGATCTGCTTGTAGTAAAAAGCATTGACCGCCTGGGGCGCAATTATGATGAGATTCTGCAGCAGTGGAGGCTGATTACCAAAGAGATCCGAGCTGATATCAAGGTGCTGGATATGCCCCTTTTGGATACACGCCAGAGCACAGATCTTACCGGAACTTTAATTGCAGATATTGTGCTCCAGCTCCTCTCTTATGTGGCGCAGTCAGAACGTGAAGCCATACGCCAGCGTCAGGCGGAAGGAATTGCTGCTGCCAGGCAGCGGGGAGTCCGCTTCGGCCGGCCTGCCACAAAGAGGCCAAAAAAATTCCCGCAGATTTATGCCCGCTGGATTGCCGGTGAGCTGAATTCCCGAAATGCAGCAGTGGATCTGGGTACTTCTCAAACCACTTTTTTGAAATGGGCAAGAGAGTATAAAAAGGCGCAGGCCTGATTTTTAAGGCATCCTATCAGCAGGCAGGATCGTTTTCCTGTCTGCTGATAGGGAATACGTTTTACTGGTTAAGAAAAATGCACCCTCGTATCCGGATTCATCAGATACGAGGGTACATTTAATAAAGGCTTTCAAAATATCATACAAGTTTTCATCAGGCTGTGTCTCTGCCTTCTTATTCTGCAGCCTGCTTATTTTTCTTCAGTCCGGCAGGAGATTTTCTTGGTTCATCATAAACCATTCCAGCATGGTTCTGCTCATATATTTCCAATTTCTGACATCTCTTCGTT
>CAUWJW010000116.1:0-7819 GCA_963558985.1 uncultured Clostridia bacterium
ACTTTTTTCAAAAATCCGATCTTTCCTCTGGCCGCAGCATATTTGAACATATCCACATCGCCAAAATCACCTTCTACCGGACGAACTTTAATCTTCTCTTTAATCTCTTCGTACGGCATGGTCGGCATGAAGATAATCTCATAGTCATGCTGGAACGTCAGCTGCACAAAGTCCAGTATCTCGTCATCGCTGAATCCTTTTTCTAAAGATACATGGAGTCTCACCTTGAGCTGCTGCTCCACTGCTTTATTGATGCTTTCCACTACCTGATTCAGATCTTTTCCGTCATGGCTGTTTTTATAACGGGTATGACGCATTGTATTTACATCAAAAATAACGCCTGTCAGACCTGATTCTTTCAGCGCTTCTGCTGCAGCTGCAAATTCCTGACCGTCAGTTTCAACTATAATTTCTTCATTGCTCAATGCCTTTACAATATCCGTAATATCCGCTCTTTTCAAAATGTCTTCTCCTGCCAGAACGACACGCTTGTGGCCCTGTGCCTGTTCCAGAATCTGTTCCTTTGCAGGATTTGTATCTTTTAACTCGACTCTCATTTTCTCCTCCTCAAACTACAAACAAAATCATATCTCATTTCTGGATTCCGATGAATAAATCACGATATAGTATATCCAATATCGTTCACAAACGCAAGTGAATGCAGGCAAAGTTGTCCGCTTAAAAAAACATAACACTGTCTGCAGCAATCGGATATTGAAAAAAAGTACCCGTGCAGTATAATGATGATAGAAAACACGACGGAGGATCATCTTATGAAAATACTTGTTATCAGCGACACACACGGTTCCACAGGCAAAGTCTTAGAAATATGGGAAAAGCTTACAAATGTCGATCTCATCATCCATCTTGGCGATTACGAAAAAGACGCCCGCCATCTTGAAGAAATCCTCGGCACACCTGTTGTATCTGTAAAGGGAAATATGGACGGTTCTTACAGCCCTGACGATTACAAAGTAATCGATACAGAATACGGTAAGCTTTTTCTCGCCCACGGTCATATGCACAATGTGAAAATGTCTCCTCTAAACCTGATTTATCAGGCGCAGGAATTAGGCTGCAAAGCCGCTCTTTTCGGGCATACCCACCGGCCTGCCTACGAAGAATCCCACGGAATCCGCCTTATCAACCCGGGCAGCCTCTCACAGCCCAGAGACGGAAGCCAGGGTTCTTACGCCATCTTGCATATTTCCCCGGAAGAATTTCACTGCGCCATCGTCTACTACACCCCTTCTTCCCCAAAGAAAAAAGAACCTCCCAAAAAAGGAAGGCTCCGCAATATGCTCAATTACAGCGATCGATTCTAAAAGTCGCCTCTTGCCGTAAGTTTCTGCGCAGGTGAAAACCGCAGCCAAAGCAAAAACCGCTCGCCGAAGCAGAAGCTTACAGCGGCACATAATCCAGCTTAACACCGTTCTGCTTCTGATTAATCGCAATCAGAAATGCTGTTGCTGTATCGATACAGGTCATAACAGGCAGTCCCCGCTCAATGGCCTTGCGCCGAATCGGGAAGGTATCGCTTTCCGGTCTGTTGGCAACCTTTGGCGTATTGATGACCATTACAATTTCTTCTCCAATCATTTCTTTTGCTTTCTCATAGGAGATTACCTCTGCCTGAATGCCTGCCTTTTTCATAAAGGCGCCGGTTCCTTCAGATGCATACAGCTTAAATCCCGACTGTTCATAACGCTTCAAAGTCTTGGCTGTCGCTGCATTTTTATCCGGATCCCGCAGTGTAACAAAAATATTTCCTTCTGTCGGAATTTTTGTATTTGCCGCCAGGAATCCTTTGTAAATCGCCTTATTCAGGTCTTTATCCACGCCCAGAACTTCTCCTGTAGATTTCATTTCAGGCCCAAGCGCCATATCCATATTGGTCAGCTTGGCATTGGAGAATACCGGCACTTTCACAGCATAGTAATCTGCACGCTTATACAGTCCTGTTCCGTACTGGGAATCTTTCAGCTTATGCCCCAGCATTGCAGCAACTGCCAGCTTAACCATCGGTACCTTTGTCACTTTACTCAGAATAGGTACAGTTCTGGAAGCACGCGGATTTACTTCAATTACATAAATCTGCTTTCCGTCATACGCATACTGGATATTCACAAGACCCACCACATGCAGGGCCTTTGTAATACGTTTCGTATAATCAATCAGCGTATCTTCCAGCTCCTTGGAAAGGGTAAAGTCCGGGTATACAGAAATACTGTCGCCTGAATGTACGCCGGTCCGTTCAATATGCTCCATAATTCCCGGAATCAGCACATCTTCTCCATCTGCAATGGCATCGACTTCAATTTCTTTTCCCTGAATGTATTTATCAATCAGTACTGGATGTTCTGTGGAAATAGATACTGCTTCTTTCAGATACCGTTTCAGTTCCACATCACTGTACACCACCTGCATCGCTCTTCCGCCGATGACATAAGACGGGCGCACTACTAAAGGATATCCCAGCTTTTCCACTGCGGCAAAGGCTTCTTCTGCTGTTGTTACTGCCAGACCCTCCGGAACAGAAATTCCGATTTCCTCCAGCAGTTCGCAGAATTTCTCCCGATCCTCTGCCAGGTCAATATATTTATAGGATGTCCCCAGAATCGGAATGCTTCTGCTGTTAAGCTTTTCAGCCAGATTCAAAGACGTCTGACCTCCGAACTGCAGGATTACGCCATAAGGGCGCTCCTTTTTAATTACGTTCATGACATTATCAATATGCAGGGATTCAAAATACAATTTGTCCGATGTATCAAAATCCGTACTTACTGTTTCAGGGTTGTTGTTCATGATAATGGCTTCATACCCCATATCTTTAATGGCCCAGACACCCTGCACACAACAGTAGTCAAATTCAATCCCCTGACCGATACGGATCGGGCCGGAGCCGACTACCAGAATTTTTTCTTCAGCAGAAACTGTTACCTCATCTTCTTCATCATAACAGGAATAGTAGTACGGCGTCACTGCATCAAATTCACCCCCGCAAGTGTCTACCATCTTATATACAGGGAAAATGTCATTGTAGATACGAATATCCTGCAGGACTTCTCTCGGTACTCCTGACAGCTTCAGGATTTCACTGTCTGTAAAGCCTCTTGATTCTGCCTCATATAAAAGTTCCTTTGTTAAAGGCTGAGACTGAAGCGTCTTTTCCAGATCCACGATTCCTTTAATCTTGTTCAGGAACCAGCGATCAATCCGCAGCATTTCATACAAGCCTTCCACATCAATCAATTCTCTTCTCAGTGCTTCTGCAATGCAGAAAATTCTTTCGTCATCGCAGGCTGCCAGTTTTTCCATCAGGCGTTCATTATCCAGATTGGACACAAATGGGATGCGCAGTCCATCGCACTTGATTTCTACTGAGGTCAGGGCTTTTAACAGTGCACTTTCAAAGGTTCTGCAGATAGACATGACTTCCCCTGTGGCTTTCATCTGTGTGCCCAGTTTTCTTGATGCAGTACGGAATTTATCAAAAGGCCATTTCGGAAACTTGACAACACAGTAGTCAAGCACCGGCTCAAAGCATGCGCTCGTTTCTTTTGTAACATAATTCTTCAGTTCATCCAGATTATATCCCAGTGCAATTTTTGCTGCAATTTTTGCAATTGGATAACCTGCAGCTTTTGAAGCCAGAGCCGAAGAACGGCTCACTCTCGGATTTACTTCAATAACAATGTATTCTCCATTGTCAGGGTTCAGAGCAAACTGCACGTTGCATCCGCCTTCAATTTCCAGGCTGCGGATAATCTTCACAGAAGAGTCTCTGAGCATCTGATATTCCTCATCTCTCAGTGTCTGGGTCGGCGCCACTACAATACTGTCGCCTGTATGTACGCCTACCGGATCCAGGTTTTCCATGCTGCAGATAATAATGCAGTTATCCCTGCTGTCCCGGATTACTTCATATTCGATTTCTTTCCAGCCTGCTACTGATTTTTCCAGCAGAATCTGTCCGATTGCACTGTTTTCTATCCCTCTCTGGCATAAATGTTCCAGTTCTTTATCATTGGTCGCTACACCGCCGCCGGTGCCTCCAAGTGTATATGCAGGACGGATAATGACCGGATAGCCGATTTCCTTTACAAAGCTGTAGCACTCTTCGATACTGGTAGCAATAATGCTTGGCGGTATCGGTTCTCCTATCTCCTGCATCAGCTTCTTAAATTCTTCTCTGTCTTCAGCTTTTGCAATGCTCTCTCTGTTGACCCCCAAAAGTTTGACGCCATATTTATTCAAGATCCCCTTTTCTTCCAGAGCCATAGCCAGATTCAATCCTGTCTGACCGCCAAATCCTGCCAGAATCCCATCGGGTCTTTCTTTGTCCAGAATCTGTTCCATAGCTTCTTCTGTAAGAGGTTCCATATAGACTCTGTCGGCAATTCCTTTGTCTGTCATAATGGTTGCAGGGTTGCTGTTGACAAGAATCGTCTCGATTCCCTCTTCGCGTATAGCTTTGCAGGCCTGTGTACCTGCATAGTCAAACTCGGCAGCCTGCCCGATAATGATAGGGCCGGAACCGATAATCAATAATTTATTCAAAGATGCTTTCCTAGGCATTCTCCTTACCGCCTTTCATGAGATTTACAAATTTATCGAACAAGTATGCGCTGTCATTAGGTCCCGGCGAGGCTTCCGGATGGAACTGCACAGAAAATACAGGCAAATCCCGGTGCTCCATGCCCTCTACTGTTCCGTCATTCAGATTCAAATGCGTAACTTCCATCCCGTTTAGCATAATACTTTCCATTTTAACTGCATAGCCATGGTTTTGAGATGTTATGTAGGAGCGTTTCGTTTCCTTGTCATAAACACCGTGATTTCCGCCTCGATGACCGTAGTCCAGTTTGTAAGTCTGTCCGCCTGCAGCCAGTGCCAGAATCTGATGTCCCATACAGATTCCAAAAATAGGCACTCCTGCATCACGCAGCAGAACAGCAGTTTCTTTGACAGCCTCCACCGCTTCCTGCGGATCTCCGGGGCCATTGGTAAGGAATATTCCATCAGGCTTATACGCCATGATTTCCTCTGCGGAAGTGCCGTATGGAAAGATCTCCAGCTCACATCCTCTGCGGATCAGCGATTTTAAGATGCTGGACTTCACTCCAAAATCCAAAACTGCTACTTTGCAAGCTCCGCCTTTTCCCAGGGTAACCCGGTCATCAGAAGAAACAATCTTCATCCAGTCACCTCTCAATGTGCTGGATTCACATAACTTTCTGGCTTCCTCAATAGAAATGCCCTGGTTACTGATGACACATTTTATAGTTCCCTGACTGCGGATTTTTTTCGTAATCTTCCTGGTATCCACACCCCATATTCCCGGCGTTTTCTGTTCTTGGAGCCATGTATGGAGTGTTTTCACACTGTTGCTGTTAGAAGGTTCATTGCACAGGTCTTTGATGACCATTCCAAAAGCATGAATTCCTTCTGATTCATTATCAATCTCACTGACACCGTAATTGCCTGCCAGGGGATACGTCATAGTTATAATCTGCCCTTTATAGGATGGATCGGTCATAATCTTCTGATAACCTGTCATGGCAGTGTTGAATACCAGCTCACCTACATTTGTGCCGGGAAATCCAAAACCGTGCCCTTTAAAAACTGTACCGTCTTCCAGGTAAAGTATGCCCTCCATTTTTTCTGTATGATTTTCCATGGTTACTTCCTCTTTGTTTCTCTAATTACTTCTTTTTATCCAAATTATTATACATCTTTTTTAATGTTTATGCAAGTCGTTCTTAAGAAATGCGCATACCCATTATCTTTTTTCTTTTGTGGTATCTGCATTCATATATACAGTAGCCGCTGTTGCTGCTAGTTTTCCCGTATCCCTGCTGACTGCTTCGCATACAATCTGAGTAATCCGTCTTCCTGCAGCCGTTGCTTTTGCTGTTACAATCAATGTATCTCCCAGCTGCACAGGACGGATATATTTTACATCCAGGCTTATCGTCGGCGCATAATTTTCACCTGCACAAAACCTTGCTACCGCTGCAGCAGTTATATCAAAAGCTGTGCAGATGACACCGCCGTGCATCATGCCGCCCCGGTTCGCCTGCCACTGCAAAACAGGAAATCCCAATGTAATTGAAAGATCTTCATAAGAACATCCTATCTTGATTGACTGCATCATTCCATTTACTGTGTCCTTCTGAACCCGGTTATTTTCTTCCATTGTCCGCTCCAGATAGGTTTCCATTTCCTGCTGCCTGCTCATTGCACTATTTCTCCTTTTTTCTTAAACTCGATTGATCTGATTGCCTTCCAGCCATTTAGTAATATTGTCAAATACGATCTTCGCTCTTTTTTTCATAGATTCTTCCGATGCAAAGGCCACATGAGGTGTGACTATCGTATTTGGCGTATGCAGAAGCGGATGGTCTGTATCTAACGGCGGTTCTTTTTCAAACACGTCAATGCCTGCACCTGCCAGCTTTCCGCTTTTCAGTGCCTCTGCCAGAGCACAGGAGTCTACTACAGGCCCCCTTGCAGCGTTAATCAGAATTGCACCGTCTTTCATAAAGGAAATCGCTTCCTGATCAATCAGATTCTTTGACTGTTCTGTCACCGGGCAGTGCAGTGTAACAAGATCTGATCGGGAAAGCATTTCCTGCAATGGAAGGTACTGTATCTGCTCCGTATCTTCTTTGTTGGAAAATCCGTTATATGCGATTGTTTTGCACCCGAATGCCCGGCACAGTTCACCGACTCTGCTGCCGATGGCTCCGGTGCCTATGATTCCAACAGTCTTTCCCCTCAGTTCTTTTCCCACAAGCCCATCCTTTGTTTTGCCTTCTCTGCACCGGGTATCTGCCTGCGGTACATTTCTCAAAAGTGAAAGCATCAAACAAAGTGTCAGTTCTGCCACAGAATCATCAGAATACCCGGATGCATTGCTGACAGCGATCCCGCGCTTTCTTGCAGCTTCCAAGTCTACATGATCTACACCTGTAAATGCAATATCGATAAATTTAAGGGATGGACAATTTTCAATTACGTTTGCTTTCAGAGGCATATTGGCAATCACCAGAATATCTGCGTCCCGGCACCTTTGTATCTGCAAATTCTCATTATCGTCTCGCTCGTAGCATACAACCGTATGCCCCGCCTTTTCCAAAGGCTTTGTGTACTGTTCCAGACATGTTCGGCTCACGCCTAGGGATTCCAGCATTACAATGTTCATAGTTGGTCTCCTTTGTTCTTTTGCTGATTACATACTTATTTAAGGATATCATTTTTTTTGCAAAAAGAAAATGCCTTTTTCTTCGGTTTCCTGTATAATAAAACGAGTTATTACTCCGCTTTTATTGAAAGGAAAGATCGCTATGAATAAGTTTTTGAAAAAAGCTTCTGTTTTTGCACTTTTACTGACTGCAGCCGTCTGCATAATGTTCGGTTCTCCTGTACCGGCACATGCCTCTTCTTCTGCTGATTTTGAAATAAAGATCGTCCATACAAACGATATTCATGCAAGAATCACGCAGAGCAAAGAAGTCATTGGCATGGCCCGCCTTAAAACGATTATTGATGCATGGACTTCAGGTGCTGACCTGGATCTGGTTCTGGATTCGGGTGATCTCTTCCACGGGCAGCCCATTGCTACAGTTGTACAGGGTGAATCTGTAGCAAAAACAGTCAAAGCCTGCGGTTATGATGCTGTGACTGCCGGAAATCATGACTGGAGTTATGGAAAAGACCGTTTAAAAGAACTTTGTGATATGGCCGGAGTGGACATGCTGTGCGGAAACGTGAAAACAACATCCGGCAAACCTTTCTTTGACACCCCTTATAATAT
>CAUWJW010000117.1:0-7769 GCA_963558985.1 uncultured Clostridia bacterium
TGCAACTGTTTTGGGCTTTAAACTGGTTTAACCCTTGTGTATGGCTGGCAGTCAGGAAGATTCAATGCGACCGGGAAATTTTTTGTGACAGCTGTGTCCTTAAACTTCTCCCCTCAAAAGAGCAGCACGATTACGGCCATGTTCTCCTTGACTGGGCTGTGGAAAATCAGTTTCCCGCCATCGGAATAGGCAACGGCAAAAAACAGTTATATGCCAGAATCAAAAACATAGCCTGCCGGCAGCCTGTTACAGCAGCTGACAGGCGCCTTGGCTGTATGATCCTCATCGGCGTGTTTCTTTTATCATTTTTTCTGACTCCTTCTGTCCAGGGTTTCACTGCCCGGGCTGAAACTGCTGCGACAGTTCCTTCTCACATGAAGGAGGAAAACATGGACCGGCTGTTCCATGGCTTTGAAGGAAGCTTTGTGCTTTATGACCAAAGTAAAGATCAATATCTGGTTTCTGATAAAAAGGAGAGTCTTAAACGGTATGCTCCCAACTCTACTTATAAGATCTACAGCGGTATTCTGGCTCTTGAGCAGGGCCGGATCACAGCAGACGACTCTTTTCGCCCATGGAATAAAGCTACTTATCCATTTGCCCCATGGAATAAAGATCAAAATCTTTCTTCAGCACTGAAAAACTCTGTAAACTGGTACTTTCAGGAGCTGGACCATGAAGCAGGCAAAAATGAGCTGCAGCAATTTTACCATAAGATCGGTTATGGCAATGCCGACCTTAGTGGCAGTCTTTCGTCCTACTGGATGGAATCCTCTTTGAAAATTTCTGCCATGGAACAGGTCCGGCTTCTTACAGATGTGTATACCCGCCAGCTGGGTCTTACAGACAGCACCACTTCTCAAATCAAGAATGCTTTGTGCCTGTCCCGGCAGAAAGGGTCTGTTCTGTACGGAAAGACAGGTACCGGTATGCAGTCCGGCCATGAAATCAGCGGCTGGTTTATAGGTGCTGTGGAAAAAGGTGCAGATTTGTATGTATTCGCCCTTCATATAAAAGGTGATGCACATGCCTCCGGTTCAGCTGCCGCTGAGATTGCACAGAATATTTTAAAAGAAAAACAAATCCTGTAGCATTGCAGGCAGTGGCTTTATTTAGAAAAATTCCTTCAGAATTTTTGTGTTTTTACGCACCACATAGGCACTGCCTCCCCGTTCTTTTACATCTTCTACCATGGTTACCATCAGTTTTCCGTTCTTTGCCTGACTGTAAACACAAAACCATCCTAATTCTGTGCCGGAAGTGTCTGTCTGGGAGGCTTTAATTTCGGCAGTTCCTGTTTTTCCGGCCAGTTTTTTGCCTGAAAGCGCTGCACCGTGACCTGTTCCCTGAGGATTTTGGATTACTTGTTCCAACGCTTTATTGATTTCCTTTACAGCCCGGGCGCTGAATACGTCTTTAATCCACAGACTCTTTTTTTCTCCTTTTTCCAAGTGTGGTTTTACCATATTTCCCTGATTTTGAAAAGCAGAATACATGCTTGCCAGATGGATCGGATTTACCAGAATCTCTCCCTGCCCATAGCCACTGTCTGCCAGCTGAATTTCACCTTTTATCTTTTTCCCGCTGTTAGAATACTGAGAAACTGCCATATCTACAGGAAAAGGATTCTCTTTATTAAATCCTGCTTTGTTTAACCCTGCTGTCAATGTCTTTGATCCGATATCCAAAGCTGCTTTTGCAAAATAAATATTATCTGAATGTATCAGCGCATTCCTCAGGTTAGCAGCACCATTATATTCGTGAAGGGTCGTTACACGGTAACCTCCCCAGCTTCTGTTTTTCTGCCAGCTGAGACCGCTGTGCCCCGTATCTTTTTCAGGATCCAGTTTTCCTGCAGTTATCCCGATGGCACCTACAATAGGCTTTAGAGAAGACCCAGGACACCAACTCTGTCTGAAACGGTTGTACATAGGCGCAGCTTTATCTTCATTCAGCTGTTTCCATCGGTTTTCCGATACTCCCACAACAAAATCATTACTATCATAAGAAGGCGTGCTTACCAGTGCCAGAACCTCTCCGGAATGCGGATCCATCACAGCAGAACAGCTCTTATCCTTTTTATAGGTATTGTAAAGAGCAGTCTGCAGCTCCGCATCAATCGTAAGATAGATATCTTCTCCATCCTTCTTTTTTTGTTCTGCCAGAACTGCAATTTCAACTCCATCTTCGTTATAGATTACAATTTTTTGCCCGTCTGTACCATGAAGCCGCTTTTCATACAGTTTTTCCAGTCCGCTTTTTCCAATTACACTATACTCGTCGTATCCCTTATCTCTTCGGGTTTCCAGCTCTTCTGCACTGATCCCCTGGACATATCCGAGCAAATGGGCAGCCTTTTCACCTAAAGGATAGATTCTGCTTTTTTCGTCCCCGATTACAACGCCCGGTATTTTCAAAAGTTTCTTCTGAACCTGCGCATTTTTCAGGTCTCCTGTCCCTGAAGACGCTTCATTGATTTTTTTTAGCTTTTTCACCGGTACTAAAAGATCATCCTTTACCCATGAAGCATTCAGCTTCTTTTCAATATCCGTCACTTCCATATCCAGAAGCTGTGCCATCTTTTTCAGGTCTGCAGAAGGATCTTTGCTCATTTTGCCGGGAATCAGCCCTACAGAAGCTACAGCACCTTTTCCTGCCAGCACTTTGCCGTTTCTGTCATAAATAGTTCCTCTCTCTGCCTCTACTTCCAGAACTCTTACCTTTCCCTCTTTTTTCAGCTGGGGAAAAATGAGGCTGTGGGTCCATTGAATTTTGTACCGGCCTCCTTCTTTGTGAATGTTCGCTTCATTGGGAAACCGAATCTTTCCTGCAGAAGAATCCATGACCGTTTGATACTGCACAGCGTCCTTCTTTTTCTTTCTGTCACTGATGGTGATTTGTATATTTCTTGCTCCGATCCCTTCATAAATGTTTTGATTGCGTGTAAGAAACTCCTCTTTGCTGATTTGATTTTTACTGGATTTATCTAACATTTCATACATGGAAGCATAGTTCTTTTCTTCGATACAGGCCATATATTGTGTCAGAATTTTTTCCGGACTTTTCAAAACAGCCAGCTTATAATACAGCAGTCCGACTCCTGCTAAAAGAATCAGCACAATGACTGCTGCAAGGATTTTATGCTTTTTCAATAGACTCATCTTTCACCTCCGCATTTTCACTTACATATGTAATTTTTTATATCTTACAACTGTAAGATTTGTATGTCAATAAGTTCTGCAAAAAAAACAAGGGCAGATCACACATTTTGTTTTCTGCCCTTGCTGTTTCTACCTTCATTAGTCAAGGTAAGTAACTAAGTCTTCCACAGCCTTTCTTCTCGGTGCTTTCGGTTCTTCTGCCGGATATCCGATGGCAATGAGCGCTGCTACCTGCTGCCCTTCGGGGACAGGAACAACTTCGCTTACCTTTGTCTCATCAAAGATTCCCATGATGACAGATCCGATTCCCAGATCGTGCGCTGCCAGACAGAAGGTCTGTGCAGCGATTCCTGTGTCAAATACGCCCCAGTCTTCCCCCTTGGAAGTTGTTGCAGATCCGTCTTTTTCCATTCCTGATCTTCCCTTTATCATGGTTACAATCACAAGTGCCGCTGCCTTTCTGATGGTATCAATATTATACTCAAATCCCATTACGCATCCATCTGCGATTTTGTTCATAACCTCTTTGTCTTCTGTAACCAGATATCTAGTTACCTGTGTATTTTTCCAGGAAGGTGCATAGGATGCAGCCTCTATAATCCGGTTAATCGTTTCATGAGGTACTTTCTTATCCTGAAATGCACGGATACTTCTTCGTTCTTTAATACATTTGATCGCTTCCATTTTTTCCTCCATTCTCAGACACATATGCCCGAATCAGTAATGTATATCTAAGTTGATTCTATCACCTTAAAAATCCAATTACAAGTCTAAGACGTCATTCCCTGACTTAAATAAGACTGATCAGCAGATTCAAACAGCCGATTACAAGCCCAATCAGTGCACCCAGGTTTACAATGGCATTCAGTTCTTTTTTCATGACAGATAAAATCAGTTCTTCCAGTTTTGCTATATCCATTGCCTTTATCTTGTCTTCTACAATCTCTGCCACATCAATGCGCTCCATCATTTTTTCTATAGAATCTTGTACACAGGTTTCATACAGCGCACGGACAACCCCTGCCAGCTGTTCTTTCTCAAGAGGCAGGCTGCCGGTCACCGCACCCACTGTTGTAATCTCTAGTTCTTCCAGTTCTCTTTCTACTACTGATCGGATTTTCGCTTCCCCGTTTTCCTCAATATAACGGCTGATTTCTTCTCCGATCGGCCTTGCGATAGACTGAATCACCTGATCATTAATCATCATGGCCAGCATGGTTCCTTGAACCTTCTCTTTAATTGTTCTCGTCCCCTCCTCCACTACGATTCCTGCAATATCCAGCTTTTGCAGTGCATCTACTGCCTTTTCGGTGAGCATATCCTCCATATACTGCTTCAGTTTCCCATAATCTTCTTCCGGAATGTAAGATGTGATTGCCTGTCCTACAGAATCTTTGCTTTCTTTTGATTCACAGAATTTATCCCAGAGGCTGTCTGTAATGGTTTCTTGGATTTGCTGAGCCGGAAGTGCCTGAGCCAGATCTTCCTTTGTCAGAAGCACATCACTGACAGCAGAACCGATAGCACCTGCCAGTTCATCTTTCCTTTTCGGGATCAGTCCCGGTGTAAAAGGAAGGCGGTGCTTCCCGATCATAACGGGTTTATGCGGTTTAAAAAGCATTTTTACTGCAATATAGTTAGTAAAATAGCCGATCAGTGCCCCAATCAACGGACCGGCTATCAGTTTAAAAATAGACATTTTTCTGCATTCCTTTCTGCTAGTCAATTCCTTTTAATTCCTGATATAACGATTTAGCGTAACTGTCTGTCATGCCGCATATAAAATCTGTCACTAAAAGCAGACGCAGATAAAGCTTTTCCACTTTATCTTTATCTTTTGCATAAATATGGTAGATTCCTTTATAATTATCAGAAATCAGTGCCATAAGCTTTTGCTGTACCTGATTCATAGGCTGATCCGTATCATAACAGACTGCGGCATCCGTAAAGTTATCCAGCAGAAAATGGAAAATATTTTCTGCTGCGATTTCAAGCTTCAAGATGGGTTTAATATTAAACGCATAATCAAAAGCGATGCTTCCAAGAGCTTCCATAATAGGCTCTGCATCGGTACCGTAAAACAGATCTTTTTTATAGCTTCCCTCCATGATACACTTGTAATTGTGGGTAAATCCGTAAGTGGCTGCTGCAATGAGACGCCCCTGCAGATAAATAATCCAGTTCTGCACTGCATTAAAATCAGGTGACGAAACGCCCCGTTCCTGCGCTTTTGCGTAGCGCCGTTCTAAGCTTTCCACCATTTTGTCATACTCAATCTGCTCTCCTTCAGGTCTGCGCTGCTTCAATTCCCATACCAGCTTTTCGTAGGAAATGCATCCTTTCTTGCATGCATCTTCGATATCAGCGGTTTTGTATGCAATATCATCGGCAGCTTCCAAAATGAACGCCAGAGGATGCCGGAAACCATGGGTTCCCAGCGAAACCTGAAGATCCCGAAAAATATCTCGTTCTGCCCAATAGTACCCCATTTTCTTTTCCCTGATGTCGCCGCTGTCTTTTCTGATTTCCAAAGAGGAAACCGGATATTTTATAATTGTGCCCAACAGGGCTTTTGTCAAGTTCATTCCATGCTCATCTACAAGAAAGTGCAGCTTCGTCACAAGACGAAGTGCCTGCGTATTTCCCTCAAAATGGAAAAAATCCGCTTTCATCTGCGGGTGCAGCACCTGGCTTACCGGGCTTCCTTCAAATTGCAGCTTAGACAGATTCTCTTCAAACCACTGCCGTATGGAGTTTTCTCCAAAGTGACCAAAAGGCGGATTTCCAATGTCATGAAGAAGCCCTGCACACTGCAGGATATCACAGATGTCCTGTTTATACCGGGGCAGAAAGCTCTGATCCTGTTTATTCTGAAGAATCTGCTGTGAAATATTTTGGGCTAAGGATTTTCCGAAAGAAGACACCTCCAGTGAGTGCGTAAGTCTAGTTCTGATAAAATCACTCTTATCAAGCGGAAACACTTGTGTTTTATCCTGCAGACGCCGAAAAGACGCACTATTGATAATCCTATGATAATCTTTCTCAAATTCTGTCCTTAAATCACTGCTGACTGCCGAAGTTCTATAAGTGCGAATCCTGTCAGCGCATAACAGTTGTCCCCAATCCATAAGCTTCCTCTCTATATGTTCTCTGTATCCTTCATAAAAAACGAGATCCGCCTGCTCCTGTCAGAGAGAAGATCCCGTCCTCCATTTTTGTTTTATTATCCATTGGTTGGAATTCTTGCTGCAATTCTTCCTGCAAAGTCTGCGAAATTCATTGTCTGCAGAATCACTCTGCCGGGTCCTACCAGTCGGGTCAGAAACAGACCTTCGCCTCCAAACAAAATATTCCCCATGCCTTTTACAGTCTCCACTTCATAACTTACTGTAGAGGAAAAAGCTGCTACATTTCCTGAATCCACTTTTAAGACTTCCCCCGGCTTCAGATCCTTTTGCACCATATCGCCATCAATCTCCAGAAATGCCTTTCCTCTTCCTTCCAGTCTCTGCAAGATAAACCCTTCTCCTCCAAAGAATCCGGCACTCAGTTTTTTCGTAAATACAGTTTCCAGCTCTACTGTATCCTCCGCACATAAAAACGCACCTTTCTGTATGATAATCCCACCGCTCTGCTCCACATCAACAGGGACAACACTTCCCGGAACTGTCGCTGCAAAAGCTATCGATGCGCCGTCTCTGTGCGCCCTGTAATGCGCCATGAACATGGATTCCCCGGCAAACATCCGCCCCAGTCCTTTTAACACACCACCTCTAGCATTGGTAGTCATCTCAATGCCATCTGTCTGCCAGGACATGCCGCCTGACTGGGTGAATATGGTCTCTCCCTGATTCAGCTGGAATTCTACGGCAGGGATTTCCTTACCTACAATTGTATATTTCATCCTTGGACCTCCTTGCAATTTTTATATGGCCTGTATGCAACAAAGCCAATTTGTACCCTTATTATAAAAAAAACAGGAAAATGTGTCAATCTTTGCTTCACAGGCAGGTTACTGTTATAATAAAGGATAAGAAATTTCTAAGGAGCGTTCATTCATGCAAGTCAATTTATTACAAGGCAGCGTTTTAAAATCCATGCTGCTTTTTTCCGTTCCCATGATTATCGGAAATCTGCTGCAGCAGTTGTACAACCTTACCGATACGCTGATTGTAGGTCGATTCCTCGGTCCGCAGGCTCTCGCTGCTGTAGGCGCTTCCTTTACACTCATGGTTTTCCTTACCTCTGTTCTTTTAGGACTCTGCATGGGAAGCGGTACTGCTTTTTCTATGTTTTACGGAGCCGGACAAAAAAAAGAGCTTCAGCATGCACTTGGATTTTCTTTTTGGTTCATTGGAGCTCTTTCCCTTGTAATCACCTGCCTGGTGCTTGTTTTTCTGGATCCTCTCATGGTTCTCCTTCAAATTCCCCGTGAAATATTCCGCCAGACAGGAGACTACTTACGCATCATTTTTTGCGGCATATTCTTCACCTTCCTTTATAACTACTTTGCTTCTGTTCTTCGGGCAATGGGCAACTCACTCATCCCCTTATTTTTCCTGGGAGGGTCAGCTGTTTTAAATGTTGCCCTGGATTTAATCTTTATTC
>CAUWJW010000118.1:0-7677 GCA_963558985.1 uncultured Clostridia bacterium
TGGTCCGGTACCAAAGTCTAAGCTTAAGAAGGTATTGAATAAGAGAATTGCCATGCAACAGGAAATGGCACAACGTCAGCTAATGGAACAGGAAATGATGGAGGGAGTAAATGGAGTGTCCTAAATGTGGGCGAGAACTTCTTTTAGATCACGTTAAAGAAAAAGACGGTGTAAAAGAGTTCTATTATGCCTGTATCAATAAAGGGTGCAGTGAGCGTGGGAAAGCATTTAAACCCACAGGAGAAACTGCAAAGTCAACCATAAAGACGGAGTAATCCGTTTTTTTTAATTGAAAAGGAGAAAAAATGGAAGAAACAATGAGTGAAGTTTTAGGCGCAGAAGAGCAGGAAGTCGCCGACCCTGTAGAAACTCAAGAAACAGGCGCAGAAGAGCGGGAGCCCGCCGAACCCGCAGACACCAATGGAACTGACACCGCTGAGAAAGACTCGGGAAAAACGGAACAAGACGAAGCTTTTGCGGAAATGAGAAGAGCCAAGGAAGCAGCAGAAGCAGAGAAAGCGGAGGCAGAGAAGCGAGCCAAAGAAGTGGAGGAAGAGCTTACACGCCAAAACGCACTGCTGAGCAGAGTATCCGATGCAGAAAATCCTACTCTTGATATTGCTGCTCAAATGCTTGGGATTGACCCGGCAGAACTTGAGGAAGCACTCAATGAAGAGATGGAGCAAGAAAGGATAGAGCAGGAAAGAGACACACTGCAGGAAGAACTTGACCGCTTAAGAATTGAAAAGGCGATGGAAAAAGACCTTTTAGAGGTGAAAAAGATTGACCCTAAGGTTGAAAGTCTCGAAGATCTTGGAAGCGCTTTCTTTAACTGTATTGGGGCAGGAATGAGCGCAACAGAAGCTTATTATGCTTCAAAATACGTGGCTGAAAAGACCACAACTGTACCGCCTTCTGAGATTGGCAAAATCAATCAGTCTAAGGTGGAAAAAGATTTCTTTACGAAAGCAGAAGTGGAAGCAATGTCTCCGGAAGAAGTGGAAAAGAACTTAGAAAAAATAGAGAAATCACAAAGAAAATGGTAAGGAGAGTAATATGAGTATCAAAAATTTTGTGCCTTTGGTATGGGCGAAGCAGTTTGAAAAGGAACTGGACAGAGAACTTGTTTTCAAGGAAGACTGCAATACCAGCTATGAGGGAACCGTTAAGAATGTCGGGGACTCCATCAAGATTCTGACACCGGGAAAACCTACAGTCAGAACCTTTTCAGATGGAAAGCTGCATACATTAGATGCACCGGAAAAGGTAACCGGAACTTCTATCACTATGCCGCTTAACATGGTAACCGACTATCATTTTGCGGTTGATGATTTGGACAAGAGACAGGCGGAGGGTTCTGTGAAAGATGTGTATATGTCTGAATCTACACAGGTAGTTGGAAACGAAATTGACAACTACATCGCAAAGTTTGCGGCAGATAAAAACACTTTGCAGGAAAAGGTCGATGCGGCCCTTACAGCGGATACTATTTTAGACTTGATTAACAGCTGTGCAACAAAGCTGTTTGAGAATGATGTAAAGCTCAACACAGAACTGGTACTTACTGGTACGCCAAAATTTATTGAGATCCTGCGTAAAGCGTATGAAAAGCTGGATACAAACAACAGCGAGATGATGAAAAATGGTAAAGTCGGACGTTACCACAACATCACTATTAAAATGTCTAACAACGTACATCACGATGACACTTATGAATACATCATGCTGAGAACCAAAAGAGCGCTTGCCTTTGTAAATCAGGTTACTCATTCCGAAGCGTACCGCCCTGAACGTGGGTTTGAAGATGCCGTAAAAGGGTTTGTTGTATACGGCGGTAAATGGGTAAGACCGAAAGAAAATATCACACTTGCAGTAAAGTATAAATAGCAGGAGGTAAATCATGGCTAATGTAGATATCATTATCAACAAAACACTGGAACCAAATGTGCCGACAGCCGCTTTTGAATTTAAAGCGGCAGCGGCATCTGATACAATCTTAATCCCGGCAGACGGAAAAGACGAACAGACTACTTTCATTGTAACAGCAACAACTGCGTGTAACCTGACAATCAAAGCAGGTGACAGCCTTCAAGGTGTAAATGATGAAGTAATTGCAATCACGGCAAATAAGTATCACGCATTTTCGCTCGATAGCGGAAGATTTAAAAATATTCGTGGAGACCATGCAGGGAAGATTGTAATGACTCCGAGTGCGAATTGTTCTATTGCGGTAGTGGAGACTAGAGTATAGTCTCCGGGAGGTAGCTATGAACTGGGGAGAACTGAAAAACGAAATCAAGAATCTGGGGTTTGAAGAAACGGAAGCGCTTGAGGAATATAGTGATATCATCATAACCAGCGCAAACAGAGCCTTGCATATTATAGCAACAACGGCTATTCCTGTGATCGCCCGGTACGACTTTACTCAGGACGGTACGGAAAGTGGATTGAAACGCTATGACATATCGGAACTGACCTGTGATTTTCTTGCATTTACTGATACGCCTGTTAAGGTGTATAACGACTCTTACGATACCTTCAATGACTTTGAAATTGAAGAGGGACGTATCCTTGTAATGGACGCAGGCGACATAGGAGATTTTTCAGTGTTCTATAAGAAGAGACCGGCAGTAATAACAAGAAATACCTTGGATACAGAACCACTTGATATCGACATCAAAATAGAGCCTGCACTCCCTTTGCTGACCTCATATTATGTGTGGCTTGACGACGACGAGCGAAAGGCGACACAGTACTACAACATGTATGACATGCTGAAAACAGACCTGTTGAGTGAACAAAACTCACGAGTGCGGGGAAGGATTATAGGGGGTATATAATGGGGCAGATTGCAATACCTACAGCACCTACGGTACACACAACGATATATGGTGACTTAAAAGGTGTGGACTTTTCTACCGACCCTGCACTGGTCTATAACAAGAGGTCTCCTTCTGCCGTTAATATGATATCGGACAAAGGTGGAAATCCGAAAAAGCGGACAGGGTGGAAAACAGAATTCACGGAGGCTGACTTCAAAGCTGTATACCCTACCGACAAGCAAATTGAAGTAAAGAACCTGTATTCTTTCAGTCTTGGAGAAAAGAAACACCTGATTATATTCACAAATGCAGCAGTATTCGCAAAAGTAGATGGTAAGTTAACCTTGTTGACGGACCTTGCAGATGTAACGGAAGAGCCTTATCGTGGCTTCTTCTTTGAATCTGCAAACGGAGCTGCTGCTTTTTATTTTTTCGGGCAGGAAAAATTATGGGCTTATAAGCAGTCGGGAGACACCTTCACAGTAAGTGCTGCTGACCCGTATATTCCTGAAATCAGAATATGGGACGCACCTAACGGAAGCAGTACGATTCTTGATGCTGTAAATATCCTTACGAGAAAAGTAAAAGAAAAGTATATAGGGGACAGTTCCAATAAAACCTATTATACATCTTTCAAGATGAAGCAAGGCAGTATAACGGTGCGCACAAAGAAAGATGGAGTGTGGAACACATACACAAACTACACTGTGAATTATGCAGAACAGTCCATCACATTTGATACACCACAAGTTCCTGTTCCGCTGAATGAGGATAATGTGGAAATTGAATATGAGATAGATTCCATGCCCGAAAATGTGAGCAACTTTTTCAAGTGTAAAGTTCTGTCTGTATTCGGGAACGGAATGATTGACAGTATATTTATGTCGGGCTGTGAACACTCCGACTTTTCATCATATGTATGGTACTCAAAAGCAGGAGACCCTACTTACTGGCCAGATGTAAATTATATCATGGCAGGCTCTAATGATACGAAAGTCATGGGGCTATCCAAGGTTGGAGAATATCTCGGAATTGTCAAAGAAGGTGCGGCGGCAGACAGTACAATCTATCTTGCCTATCCTACAACTTTTGACGAAGAAACCGCCTATGCAACAAAACAGTCAGTAACAGGTATCGGTGCAGTATCCTCAAGGTGTTTCAGCACACTTGGAGATGAACCTTTATTTCTTTCCAAAGAAGGTATATGTGGGATTGCCTCAACTGACGTGGAGGCAGAGCGGTCTATAAAAAACAGAAGTTTTTATGTAAATAAGAAGCTTTTAGAAGAAGCTAATCTGCAAAATGCAGTGGCGGCCACATGGGACGGGTTTTATATCCTGTGCATTAATTCTCATTGCTATATCATGGATTCGAGACAGAAAACATCATGGAGAACGGAATGGACTAATTATCTGTACGAATGTTACTACTGGGAGAATGTGCCGGCTGTCTGCATGATAGAACATGACGATCTGCTGTGGTTTGGCACTGCAGACGGAAGGCTTTGCAGATTCAAACTTGAAGCCGAAGATGATGCTTATACCGATGATGATAAACCTATATTTGCAGAATGGAGTACACCTGTAGATAATGACGGGGCAACACAACTGTTTAAGACTCTTCAAAAGAAAGGAAGTCTTGTGACAATACAGCCGGGACTTACCACATCGGTTGATTTATATATTTGCGCAGATGGACAAAACGAGATTTACCTTGGAAGGCAGTATGCGGATAGGTTCCATTGGAGAAAGATAAATTTTGCCCGATTTCCATTTACTTCAAACATGGCGCCGAAAGACTTTTATATCAATAAAAAGAAAAAGAAGTATAAAAGATTGCAGATTATTCTTAGGAATGAAGGCTTAAACGAAGGTTTTTCTGTATATGAAATAGTAAAACTCTATACGGTTGGAAATTACAGCAAGAAAAAACAAGGAGAAGGAATATGGCAAATTTAGATCTGGATAGAAAAAAACCTGAAATAGCGATACCCATTCTTGCGAAGGCTGTGAACAATTTCTTTCCAGTCGGCACAAGGCTTAAGATAAAGGGGAATCCTCCTAGTATTGGGACGTGGGAGAAGGTATCTGTACAAGATAGTGTGACCGAATATGAAAGGGTGAGATGATGGATAAAATAACAGATTATACCGTGACAGAGCAAGAGATACAAGCTAATGGTGTGCAAGCTGTTCCGGGTGAAGTTCTGTATGGTGAACCTTCCGAAAACAAGAAGGTGTTTGACCGTCTTGCAACTTTGATTATAAGGAAATACAATACAGCGCTCGAATGGCTCGTAGATAAAGCACACGTTCACGCAAACAAAGAGCTTATTGATACTATACAGATTGAAAATGTTCATGCTCATGCGAACAAGGATATCTTAGATACAGTACAAGAAGAGAATGTGCACGCACATGCAAATAAAACTGTTCTGGACACGATTGTGAAAGATACACAAGTGCACGAGCATACCAATAAGCAGCTCTTGGACACCATAGAAAAGCCAGAGCAAATTCACGAGCATATTAATAAAGATTTTTTAGACACACTTGACCCAAGCGATATACATACACACGATAATAAGACGGCACTTGATACTATCACTTCAAACCTTATTGCGGCATGGAACAATTCAGCAGGAGTAGCTGAGGGAAAAACCGACCTTGACTTTGGAAGCTTTACAGGTAAATTTGATAAGCTTCAGATAAGGAGAGGTGAAGCGGCTGACCTTCCGGTACTACATGACGGTGAATTTGGATTTTGTAGCGGTAAAAATGAGTTGTACATTGGAAGCACTACCGGCAATGCACAGATTGCCATGTATAGCGATGTAATGAAGACATTTGCAGATTATATTAAAACTGCAGATGTTGACAAGAAGCTTGAATTGTATTATCCAAAAACAGATACTTACAGCAAGACAGAAATGAATGAAATGCTTGCCGGAGCAGGTGGAGGCATTATTGTTTCTGCAGATGCTCCTCCCGGAGATTCGTCAATGTTATGGATTGATACCACTTCCGGAGGCATCGCAAAATACTGGAATGGAAATGCATGGGTAGCGTCTAAGGCTGTATGGGGGTGATAGATTGTTAACAGCAACAGAAATTAATCAATTAAAAGCGAAAATAAAAGCAGAGATGTTAAGGCGATCCGGTTACGGGTCGCTTTCTGAATTTGGCGGCACTGCCTATGACTTCACAGAAAATCCTGTTACAGGTGGTGTAATCAAAGCAGAGCATGGACAGAAAACCGTGGACTTATTGCTGAGAATTACAGACATTGACGGGCTTGTCAAGGTTATGGAAGGGGAAATCATACCGGATAAAGTAGATTTGAGCTTGCTTGACCATGTAAAGGTATTGGAAGCAGAGTCTATGACAGGTTCGTCAAGTAGCTGTCGTGGCGCTTGTACTGGGCTGTGTTTGGGGACATGTACAAGCCTATGTACGGGTTGTTCGGGGTGCTCCGGGTGCACTGGTGCTTGTTCCGGGAATTGTTATACATCGTGTGCCGATGCATGTTCTTCCGGGTGTCAAGGAACGTCAAGTGCTTATTGCAGTAGTTGTAGTGGCAGTTGCACTACTGGCTGTGGAAGTGGGTGCAGTGGTAGCTGTGGACAAAATTGCACAAACACTTGCAATCTCGGTTGTGGAACAAGCTGTGTCGGAAATTGTACTAGCAGTTGTGTCGCTGATTGCTCAAGTGGTTGTAGAAATAGCTGTGGTGGGTGTTCTAACTGCACAGCTGGCTGTGAAGCCACATGTAAGGGTTGTGATACTGGTTGTAGCGGAGGCTGTACTAATGTTTGTAAAGGAACTTGCGGAAAATCCTCTTGTACGGGAGGAAATGGAAGCTCTTGTTCCGGTAGCAACTGTACATCTACCTGCAAAGGTGGTTGTGGTAATGCTTGTGTTGGTTGCAGTACTGCTTGCAAAGGAGGCTGTAAAGGTTGTACCGGAGGTTGTGAAGGGGCTTGTACAGGGTGTGCAAATGATTGTAGTTCAGCCTGTACTGGCTGTAGCACTAAGTGCGTAGGGAATTGTTCTGGTGGCTGTTATGGCTGTTCGAGTCAATGTGTTTCTAGTTGCGGAAACGGATGCAGCAGTTGCAGTGGAAGTTGCAGTGGAAGCTGTTCAAGTGGTTGTACTACTGCATGTTCGCAAGCTTGTGGAAGTGGCTGCACTTCTGCTTGTTCTGGCTGTAGCGGAAGTTGTTCTTATTCGTGTTCTTACGGGTGCGGAAATTCCTGTTCCGGAAATTGTCAGGGAGAATGTAAAAACAGTTGTTCTGCTACCTGTGATGCAAATTGTTATACTACGTGTTCCGTGCAGTGTTACGGAAGTGCAAAATAGAAAGGATTTATAAAATGGAAAAGAAAGTAATGGAAATCAAAGTAAATGAAGGTGAGATGGAATATTTAGAAGCGAGATATCATGAATACCGAGCAAAACAGGATATTATTAATTCCATTATGGAAATACATGTATTTGATGATGATGCTACTATTATTAATAGCGAGCCGTTCAAGGCATATGAAAAGGCATTTGCAGAAGCAAAATATATGTATGACCATACGATGGAAGAAATCCAAAATAAATATATACCGGAAGAGGTACGAAATGCAGGGTGCAAGTGGGAGGCAAAATTTAATGAATCTAAAATAGTAGTGACTCCTATTGCATAAGGAGGAAATATGAGGAACATAATAGAGCAGTTTGGGGACAAAATGGCACGCCTGTTCCCTGAACTGCACCCGTATAGGGGTGAAGATACACCGATTACAAGAACTGTGACATTCCAAGTCACAGACGACTGCAATCTTGCGTGCAAATATTGCTATCAAGTAAATA
>CAUWJW010000119.1:0-7523 GCA_963558985.1 uncultured Clostridia bacterium
GAACCTATGGCCAAAATGGCCTCTCAGGCGGTAGAGAGCAACCTTCATCTTTTAGGTGATCGTATCCTTACTGCTGCAGAGAACAAAACCCTTCGTGACTCCAAAAGCAGCGCACAGAGCAAGAAGGCTATTTTAAAGAGAATGGAGTCGGGAATCGAATTTGTATGGATTGGTTTTTATGGAACTGACGGTTCATATATTGATGGTGTTAATAAGTGCCCGTCATCTCTTGCCGGTGAAGAGATGTTTGCTCTCATGACACAGACACAAAACCTCGTCATCGATGATACGAAAGCCCGGGATCAAAACCTCGAAGTCGCCATTGGTGCGCCCGTTCTTGATGACACCGGCAAACCGCTTTATTATTTAGTAGGAAGCTACAAATATGATGTTATCAATGACGTCCTTTCCAATATTAATATCAGTACCAGCGGCAAGGCTCTGATTATCAACGATCACGGCCAGATTGTAGCCGCTCAGGATCAGAAGTTTATTAACAGTCAGAAATCCCTGACAGATTATTTTTCCAGCAGCGATGAGAATGAAAGTACACTGTCAAAGAAGATGATAAATGGAGAAATCGGATCCATGCACCTGAAATCCAACGGTGACAAACTGGTAGTCTCCTATGCTCCTGTCCGCGGAACACACTGGTCCATAGCCGTATACGCCAATGAGAAGGACTTCATGAGCATTGTAAACAAGAGCAGATTTGTTGTCCTTTTAGTCGCACTGGTTATTTTAATTCTGGCAACGCTGGCCGTCTCCCGGTTCTCAGGAACAATCTGCAGACCGCTTACAAAAGTTACCGGGCGGATTGAGAATCTTGCTCTAGGTGATTTGGAAAGTGATGTCGAAGTTCTTCATACGAAAGATGAAACAGAAACCTTGTCTGCTGCGCTCCAAAAAACGGTCCGCAGTATCAATCTCTATATCAAGGATCTGGATAAGGTTCTCAACGAACTGGCTAAAGGAAATCTGGCTGTCCGCACAGAAACAGAATTCCACGGGGACTTCAGCTCCATGAAAAATTCGCTGGATCATATTTCAAATGCCCTGAATGAGATTATGCATGAAATTCAGACTTCCATCGGACTTCTTCTGGAAACTTCCAGAATGGTTGCCGATAACTCTCATCTGGTGGACGAAGCTTCCGATGAACAGGTTCACTGTGTAGAACAGCTGTCTGAAGGTGCCGACATGATCAGCAGCAGCATTATGGAAGTCAGCGATAATACTGAAAAGGCCAGAGATTTGATGGGCGAAACCGAACAGCGGCTCACTGAGGGCGATGAGCTCATGACTGGTCTGCTCTCCTCAATGGATCAGATTACCAAGAACTTCGATCAGATTACAAAAATCAATAAATTCCTGGAGGATATTGCTTTCCAGACAAATATTCTTGCAATTAATGCAGCCGTGGAAGCTGCAAGAGCAGGCGAAGCCGGCAAAGGCTTTTCTGTGGTTGCCGAAGAAGTTCGGGCACTTGCTGCAAAATCAACAGAGTCTGCCCAGTCTGCTTCTCAGATTGTTGGAAATTCCAGATCTGCGGTGGAAAACGGCTCTGATCTGGCAAGAAAAACTGCTGCCTCTATGACAGAGATTTCCGATATCTCTAAGCAGATTGCCGATATTACAATGAAATTATCCGATTCTGTCGAGGATGAAAAAGCAGCTCTTGAAAAGATGCTCCACGAGGTTGACTCTATTTCTCAGCTGGCAGGCAAGAATACACAGGTGAGTGCACAGAACTCTCATGCGAGCAGTCAATTGAACCAACAGGCAGAACATCTGAAAGCACTGGCGGAAAAATTCCGTCTGAAAGAGTAAAAGAAGGAGGTATCAGAATGAAAGGAGTATTAAAAAAGAGTATTGCACTGGTTCTGGTTCTTTCCTGCCTGACCCTCTCCGGCTGCAAGGATGATTCAGAAACACTGCAGGATGGTTACTATTCCGCAGAAATGTCCGATTACTCCCACGGCTGGAAGGAATTTGTAACCATCTGCGTCAGCAATGGGGAACTGTCTACGGTTGAATATAATGCGAAAAACGAAAGCGGGTTTATTAAATCCTGGGATATGAACTACATGCGCAATATGGAATTTCTTCAGGGAACTTATCCAAACCTGTACACCCGTACCTATGCGGCCGATCTCTTAGAAAAGGGAAATGCAGATCAGGTGGATACGGTTACCGGCGCCTCTTCTTCGGGTATTACCTTTAAGCAGCTTGCCGCCGCTGCAATTCAGCAGGCACAAAAAGGCGACACTTCAAAGGCTATCGTAGAAGCGCAGTCTGAAGAATAAAAACAGCAAAGGAGCAGACACCGATACGGTTACCGGAAACTGCTCCTTTTTTCATGCCCTGATTAACTTTGCCCCGGTTAACTTCCAAACACCCAGAATTTCACCACCGCCAGCGTTTCACGCAAGTAGACAGACGGAACGGTGTACCAGTCGATATCCGCCCCTGCACCGATTGCCTCTATCCCCACTTTCTCTGCAATTTTTCCTGCTCTGTAGAGATGAAAAGCATTGGTGACATAAACGCAGGTATAGTTTTTCCCAAAACGCTTTTCAAGGAGCTCCCCGGCATACCGGAAGTTTTCAAAGGTGCTGGCAGCCTGCTCCTCTTTTATAATCCTGCTTTTGGGAATCCCTTTGCGAATCAGATACTGCTCCATGGCATACGCTTCGCTCACCTTTTCCTGCATACCTTTTCCTCCGCTGACAACGATTACTGCCTCAGGATTTTTCTGTGCACATTCTATCGCCTTGTTGAGGCGGTGCCCAAGGGGTCTGGAAACTCTGGTTCCATGGACAGCCGCCCCCAGCACTAAAATTGCATCCTCGTTATTCGCCGCTCCTTCCCGCGTTCCCACACCAAACAGAAACGAGGCCAGTCCCAGCTGGAGAATCAGAACTGTCAAAATCACATACCGGCATACCCTGACGATGCCTTTTTTCTCATTGATTTTGTTAAACCAAATGCCGTATCCGGTAAGCAGAATTCCCCACATCAGTACTAAAATCATGCCTGCATTCACATTGCTTGCAGTCAGAAGAAAGATACCGTCCCCCAGCAGGAAGATTCCTGCGGCAAGCAGTACTGCTCTGCAGCAAATGTTTCTAATCATACACACTTCCTCCTTGCTTCTTTTTTCTTAAAACAAGGTTATTCTACTATATCTTCCTGTATATTGCAAAAGTTAAGAAATCCTTAATGGCTTCCGCAGCCCGGATGTGATATAGTGGATAAGGAAAAGTATCTTAAAAACACAAAAGAAGGGGGATCAGGTATTATACCGAATATCATGAATAAGATGAAAAAATTACTTCCATTTTTAGTTACTGCAATGCTGATCTTCACAGGGATTCCTGTGGCAGCATTTGCCGCAGAGGAACCTTCTGCACCTGCTGATGCCGCTGCAGCCGAGTCTGTAGAAAACACCGGGGAAGCTGCAGCAGACACTTCTTCCACAGAGGAAGCTTCTGAAACATCTGCGCCAACTGACAGCACAGCTGCTTCTGAGGAAAGCACCGAGCCTGCAGAAGAGACAAGCACAGAAGCATCTGAAGAAGATCCGGAAAATCAGATTGCATCCGATAAGGTTGTGACACTGGGCGAAAATCTCAATGATGCACAGAAAGCTTCTATGTATGATTATTTTGGGACTTCTGCTGATCAGGTAAAGACCATTGTGGTTACACATTCTGATGAGGTCAAGTACATGGCAGGGATTGCCACCGCCGAGCAGATCGGACCGACCACCAACAGCTGCGCTTATGTAGAGCCTACCGACTCCGGCGGCATCAAGGTGAAAACAGCCAATCTGAACTTTGTCACCAGTGCGATGATTGCAAGCACCCTGACCACTGCAGGCATGGAAAACTGCAATGTCATTGCCGCATGTCCTTTTGAAGTGTCCGGAACAGGCGCACTGACAGGCATTATGATGGCTTACGAAACAGCCAGCGGTGAAAATCTGGATGAAGGGCAGAAGGAAGCTGCCATGCAGGAACTGATGACTACCGGAGAACTTGCCGACAGCTTAGGCCAGGAAAAGGCCACAGAGGTCATGAAGGATGTGAAGACCGAGGTGCTGGATGAAGGCCTTACCGGTGCTGCTGAAATCGAGGAGGCTGTACAGAAAATCGCTGAAGATAACGAAGTGACCCTCACAGAAGATCAGAAAGATCAGGTAGTGGATCTGATGGAGCAGATTTCTCAGTTTGATTATGATCTGGGTGCGCTGAAAGACACCCTCAACAATCTGGATGGAAAGCTGTCCGGTCTCTCCAGTGTATGGAATTCCATCAAGAGCTTCTTTGTCGGCTCCGGCGACGGTATTTTGAGCCAGACCAACGATGAAGCCTTAGGCTCCGATGTTATTACAGACAGCACAGTAGATGAAAGCGGATTTAAAGACGGTCTCTGGACCAGAATCAAGAATTTCTTCACCGGCTCCGATGAATCGGAAGGCTCCGGAGAATAAAAACGAAAATGAGTATAAAAAAAGCCTGTATCAGCGGTATATGATAGCTGCTGATGCAGGCTTTTTTCATCGGCCGAAACGGCTCCGGGCAGGCCTTCCTTTCCCTCAAAGGTCAAAGGATTTAATCGTACCTTCCTGATTGGTAATTACTACACGTTTCACGTCTTTCACTCCCATTTCCTTTGCTAAGCTTTCTGTTTCTAGGGTAATCTTCTCTTCTTTATGATGAAACGACAAATCAATCTGCGTGGTCAGAGAAAGTGTAATGGTGTCTTTTTCTCCCGGAATGGTGCCAACAGTGTAACCGGCAAGACTCCGATAAAACGGTAGGTCTGTTTGGATCACGATTTGTTTTTCATGGACGCTAAGAGAAACAATCTGCTCCGCAGACCAGACATCCCGAACTTCGGTAAGCTTATAGAAGCCAAACAGCCCTGCCAGAATCACCAGAAGGAGGATGGCGCTCAGCAGCCATACGGTTTTTCTCTGTGATTTCCGAAGATGCGTATCTCGAGAGATTTCTTTCACAACTTCACTTTCCTCCCGCAGCAAAGTATCCAGTGAAAGATCCAGTGTATTGGAAATGGATACAATCAATTGCAGGTCAGGGTAATTTCTTCCGCTTTCCCAGTTGGATACTGTCGTTCTGCCTACGTTTAATTCCTTAGCCAGCATTTCCTGCGTCATGTTTAATTCCTGCCTGCGGCGTTTTATTTGTGTTCCGATTTCCATAAACCTTTCTCCCTGATTAAAGCACTGCCGGCTCTGACTTTCCGGTGCGAAACCCGTACACCCTTGAAATTCAGCCATGTCACAATGGCTGACATCCCTGTTTTCTGCAAAACTATTGCGCATTTTGTCACTTCATGGTATTTATAGGATACCCTATTGGAAGAAAAAAGGAAAGGAGAAGATAATATGTTTTTAGAAAAGAAAAAGGGGAAACAAATGTTATTGGCAATTCTGATTTTACCGTTGCTACTTGCCGCAGCCCCCCTGCTGCACACGCACAGGAACTGACTGCTGAGCCGGAAAATATCGGAGTTTCTGAAATTTGCCCGGAAGATTCTTTTGAAGAATCCACGGATGCACAGCTGCACAGTGCCAGCCGACCTTCAAAAGTCTGGAATATCGCAACTAAAGGGAAGTACAGCTTCAAAGGAGTCATAAAAAAATCCGGTACCGTATTGTACACAGATTATAAGTTCAAGGGAAAAACGCAATATTCATTTTTAGTAAAAAATACGGGAGATGCGACATTAACAGTAAAGGCCAAGCGGCTTACCAAAACTTATACAACGACAAAGATAAAAGCAGGAGGCAGCGCCAAGGTGAGTATATCCAGCATACAGGCGTCTACAGAATTTTATCTGACCTTTGAGGGAAGTTCGTTTTCCGGGTATATCCAATAAGGTTGATGATTTAAGTGTGTATGAATTATAAATTTTACTATGTAAAGGAGTCCATTATGAAAAAATATGTTCTGTTTATTACGATACTAGTTGTAAGTTTCTCCTCTATATCTACAGTATATGCAAAAGATCCTCTAAAAAAAAGCAACTATACCGAATTAACACTAAATAAAAATATTACGCCAATTTTTAACGTACAAAACTTAGCGCAACCTCTGCTGGCAAACCAAGAAAAAAAATTTTACTGCAGAAAAAATCACAAATTTTAATTGAAGATGAAAAACAAATCCTGCAAAAATCTGACGGTAATGATGTACTTATACATAACAATGGTGCCCCTATTCGTACCAATATTATATCAAATGAACCTTTAGGCACTACTATGATGACAGATTCACAAAACCAAGATATACCAGACATTTCAAGCCATAACCATACTATAAATAAAGATCCTGCAAAAGAAAATAAATTATTTGCGATATACTTTGGTGAATCCTCGGGAATAGAATATGAAAGCTATATTTTTGCCAATCAAGCCAGTATGAGAGACACAGATATTGCTTCTAACTTAAACACATTAAAAAGAACTATGGATTCGGAAATTGAAAAAAATCCCATACAACGTGCTGGAGTAAAACCGATCTATAGAAATATTAATTTAATCGAGAACCATTGGGGCGGAAAAGCTGTCAGTATTTCCTCTACAATCGCATTCATAAAGCGAGCCTCTAATATTGATGTCGATGGCAAAAAGTCATCAGTCTGGGATGTTGCATGTCAAGCTACGCAAGTTGAATCGTTCAATAAGTCCCATGTTGTAAGTCAATATACTTGGCTAAATACAAATCAACCAAATCAAATATTATTCAGTTGGGGTCCAGTTGGCTCAACAAGCGAAGGTACACACTCTGTATCGATTGGGGTCCCTCTTTCAACACAGTGGAATTATAGCTTTAAAACAACAGGTTTCGCGAGAAAAGATATGACAAGTAAATCAGGCAAATATGGAAAATGGAGATTTTATACATCTAATTATAACAAAAGCAGCCTCACAACAAAACCCGCTATTCGTATCAGTAATTCAAAAGGGGATTTAATCATAAAAGTGCGTCATCAAGCCACTGTCACACGGTTGCTTTCAACTCGACAGTCCTATACTTGTGATACAGGAGCTCAAACCTTCACATTTCCAGATAGATAACGAAAGACTTATTCATGGCAAGAGAAAAATATGGATACTTTTTTCGATATATCAAAAATTTTGAGGAGCAGACTAAAGCCATGTTTATACTTAAAGATTTCAAGATAAAAAAAGAATGGGAAACAAATTCAAAAAAATTTTTAACGTACATATTCTACATGTGTATATTGTTAGGAATTGCTGACTATTTTATAATGAAAAATTCCTTTCTACTTTGTTTTTCAAAATTTATGATATACTTTTTTGGTATTTCATACTGCATATTGGGTTACAAAAAATACTACAAGGTGATAAAATCTATATGTAGCACCATTGATAAAACCGCTGATAATCATTTAAGTGTGTATTCAATTTAATGAAGGAGGTACAGTCCAGTGAAATCTCATAAGTTTTTTATCGTCGGAATAGCCGGAAC
>CAUWJW010000120.1:0-7494 GCA_963558985.1 uncultured Clostridia bacterium
GCAATCATTGCAGAAGGCTTCAAAACCCTCAAAGAAGGTCAGAGAGTAACCTTCGATATCGAAGACGACGAAAGCCGCGGCAAGACAAGAGCCGCAAATGTTCGTGTGGCATAACACACAGAACCGGCAGAAAACGAAAAGCCGCTCCGCAAAGGGAGCGGCTTTTTACATGGGGAACATTGCACAGACTCCGCTAAAGTGATAAAATAAAATATCGCACCATTGAATCAGAGAAACCGAAAAGGGGGTCAACCACTTGAACAATAAAAAATATAAAGACACTTTTTACGAATTTCGCTACATAAACGATTTGAAAGATATGCTCAACTCCAGCGCAGAGCTTTTCGCAAAAAGGCCGGCATATCTGATAAAAGACCGCCCCGGAGGCGAATATCGGCCTGTCCTGTATGAGCAGGTCAAAAAAGATGTAGATGCATTGGGAACAAGGCTGACGGATCTGGGACTCAAAGGCAGGAAAATTGCTGTCATGGGTGAAAACAGCTATAAATGGATCGTATCTTATCTGGCAGTTGCCAATGGAACAGGTGTAGTTGTTCCTCTGGATCGGGAGCTTCCGCCGAAGGAAATCAGCAACCTGATAAAGAGAGCCGGCGTCAGCGCCGTTATTTACTCGGAGAAAGTGGAATCCACAATAAACGATGCCTTAAAAGAATGCAGCGAAGTGGAATACCGCATCAGCATGACAGCACAGGAACACAAAGCGGGCATCTTATCCTTTGACCGCCTGATAGAGGAAGGCGCTGCGGCAATCCTGCAGGGAGACCGCAGATTTTTAGATGCGCCCATTGACCGGGAAGCCATGTGCACCCTTTTGTTTACATCGGGCACAACCGGCCTTGCAAAAGGCGTCATGCTTTCCCATAAGAATATAACAGCCAATGTATATAACATGTCCAAGTATGTCAAGATCCGGGAGCCGGGCATCGGACTGTCCGTACTGCCGATGCACCACTCCTACGAAATGACATGCCACATTTTCACAGGCTGCTACCAGGGCATGTGCATAGCCATCTGCGAAGGACTGAAATACATACAGAAGAATATGAAAGAATCCAAGGCGACCGTTATGCTGGGCGTTCCGCTCATCTTTGAAACCATGCACAAGAAAGTATGGAAACAGGCTGAAAACTCCGGGAAAGCCGAAGCCATGAAAAAGCTGATTCATGTTTCAAAGAAGCTGAAGCTTTACAACAACCAGAAGCTGATCCGCAAGCTGTTTTCCCAGCTGCACCAGAGCATAGGCAACAACATGAGCCTGTTCATTGCAGGAGGCGCTGCCAGCAATCCCGATGTGATCCGGGATTATGAAGCAATGGGCGTTCCCATGATTCAGGGCTACGGAATGACAGAAAATGCGCCGATTATTGCAGTAAACAGGGACTGCTACAGCAAAGCCGATTCTGTAGGAAAACCGATGCCCGGAACAGAAGTGAAGATTCTGGATCCGGATCCGGACGGAGTCGGCGAAATCATATGCCGGGGACCGTCTGTCATGATCGGCTACTATAACGATCCGCAAGCCACAGCTGCAGTACTCAGGGACGGATGGCTGTATACAGGAGATTACGGACGGCTGGACGAAGAAGGCTTCCTCTATATATGCGGAAGAAAGAAAAACGTCATTGTCACAAAAAACGGAAAAAATATTTTCCCGGAAGAAGTGGAATATTACCTGCAGCAGAGCAAATATATTGAGGAAGTGGTGGTGTACGGAACAGAAGATAAACGTACAGGCGATCTGATTATCAGAGCAGAGATTTTCCCTGACTTTGCAGCCATTGAAGAAGACCTGGGAGAAATGAGCGAAGAAGGAATCAAGGACTTTATGAAAACTGTTGTAGATGAGGCAAACGAACAGATGCCGCTGTACAAGAGAGTAAAACGCTTCCACATACGGCAAGAAGAGTTTGAAAAAACAACGACCAGGAAGATTAAGCGCCACAGTCAGATTCCACAAGGTGCACCGCAGGAGGACTAAAGACAGGGAAGACTGAAAACAGAAAGACTGAAAACAGGACCGCAGAGCAGCAGGAAAAGCAGAAGGAGCAGCAGGCATGAACAGAAACAGATATCCGAGATTGGTTGTAGATTTAAAAAAACTCAGACACAATGCAGAGCATGTGCTGAAGCGCTGTCAGGATCAGGGCATTCAGGTGGCAGGCGTCATAAAGGGATGCAGCGGACTGCCCGAATGTGCAGCACAGATGGCACAGGCAGGATGCCGGTTCATTGCTTCTTCACGGCTGGATCAGCTTCGCAGAGCAAAAGAATACGGCATACAGACCGACCTGATGCTTATTCGCTCCCCCATGCTGTCAGAGGCGGCAGAAGCCGTGCGCCTTGCAGAAATCAGCCTGAACAGCGATAATGAAGTGCTGCGGGCCTTAAACCATCAGGCAGGACTGCAGGACAAAAAACACAAAGTAATCCTCATGGCAGACCTGGGCGACCTGCGGGAAGGATACTGGGAGGCGCAGGAACTCATAGATGCGGCTCTGATGGTGGAATATGAACTGCACAACTTAGAATTGGCGGGAATCGGAACCAATCTGTGGTGCTACGGCTCCATCGCACCTACACCGGAAAAACTCAGTCAACTGGCAGCATATGCAGAGCAGATCGAAGAGAAAATCGGCAGAGAACTGGAATTTATCTCCGGCGGATCAACCATATCCTATGCCAGAGTACTGGACGCAAATATGCCAAGACGCATCAACCTGCTGCGCATCGGAGAAGGCATTCTTCTTGCCAGAGACCTGAAAGAACTTTTGGGATATGATATGAGCGACATGTATCAGGACGTCTTCACCCTGCAGGCAGAAATCATCGAAACAAGAGAAAAACCAAGCTATCCGCAGGGAGAGTTTATGCTCGATGCATTTGGAAACAAACCGGAATACAAAGACAGAGGAATCCGGAAACGAGCGCTGCTTGCAATTGGAAAAGCAGACTATGTGTTTACACAAATGCTGATTCCAAGAGACAGAGAGGTGGAAATCATAGGCGCTACCGATGACCATACCATCCTGGATGTGCAGGACTGCACAAGAACCCGGAAAGCAGGCGACATCCTAGAATTTGACCTGCGCTATGCGGCAATCGTCCATGCTGCCAACTCACCGAATATAGAGATCGTATACATATAAAGTGTGATTTATGGCTAAGAAAAAAAGATACAAAAAAAGAAAAAAGCATAACACGAAAAAATGGAAGTTCCAGAGCATGAAACAGAAACAGAAAATTTTTCTTGCAGCAGGCGCCGCTCTGCTGTTTCTGTTTCTGTTTCTGTTCCACTCCTGCTTTGGCTCTGTGGACATATCCAAACTGGACTACCCGGAATACATCAGACAGGACTTTATCAGCAAAGACGGACATTCCAGAACAGGAAGGGAGCTATCCGCAGTCAGAGATATCGTAATCCATTATGTAGGAAACCCCGGAAGTACAGCAAAAGCCAACAGAGACTACTTCGACTCCAGCCAGTCCAATGTAAGCGCACACTTTGTAGTGGGACTGAAAGGAGAAGTCATTCAGTGCCTGCCTTTAAACGAGCAGTCTTCTGCCTCAAACCAGAGAAACAAAGACACCATTTCCATTGAAGTCTGCCATCCGGACAGCACAGGGAAATTCAGCGATAAGACCTACAGCGCACTAGTGGGCCTTGTTGCATGGCTCTGCGATGAATTTCATCTGGATCAGAAAGATGTAATCCGCCACCATGACATTACAGGGAAAAACTGTCCCAAATATTATGTAGAAAACCCCGAGGCATGGAAGGCCTTCAAAAAAGACGTAAAAAGGGAATTGTAAATAGATAAAAGCCGGGAAGGTGATCAGCGATCCACTGTCCCGGCTTTTGCAATGAGCGCCTTTTTCTGCAGGCGTGAAAGTTTTTTGATGGCATACTCCCGCTTGAGGGCAGCCTGCTTATCTGAAACCGCTTCCAGATAGACCAGCCTGACAGGCCTGCGGCTCCTGGTGTACTTTGCCCCGGTTCCGCTGTTATGGGCAGCCAGCCGCTTTTTTATATCATTGGTCCAGCCGGTGTACAGGGTGTCATCACTGCACTCGAGCATATAGACGCAAATCTGTTTTTCCATTGGGAAAGCTCCTTTCTGCCTTTTATGATACAAAAAAAGCGGGAAGAATGAAAGGGGTTTGTTGACAGGACAGTGCGGAAAGGATATCCTAAAGATTAGAGAGAAAAAAGGAGGTAATGGAAGTGAACCTACTAAAGGTAGACACTTTGGAACAGGCATATGAAAAGCTGAAATGTGCCATAGAAGGAAAGAAACGGCAGATAGAATATATAGAGCTGGGACAGGCTCTTGGCCGGGTTCTGGCAGAGGACCTGGTATCGCCTCAGCCGATTCCCCATTTTCGCAGATCTACAGTAGACGGATATGCGGTGCGGGCTGCCGATACGCAGGGGGTTACGGAAAGTATCCCCGTATTTTTAGATGTGACAGACCGGGTGGAAATCGGAAACCCGGCAGCAGTGAAGGTGGAACCGGGGCAGTGCGTATACGTTCCCACAGGCGGGATGCTTCCGGAAGGGGCAGACGCTATGGTTATGGTGGAATACTGCGAAAGCTTTGATGAGACAAGCATTGCGGTGTACGATTCTGTTTCTCCGGGAAGGAATGTAACTCAGATCGGAGACGATGTGCAGGAAGGAAGCCTTTTCCTGAAAAAGGGAACCGGAATCCGTCCGCAGGAGATTGGTGTGCTTTCTTCTGCAGGGATTCACAAGGTGCCGGTGTACAAGCCGTGGAAGATTACCATCATTTCCACAGGAGATGAGCTGGTGCCTGCAGAAGCGGAGCCAAAACAGGGACAGGTTCGGGACATTAACACGTATGTGCTGGAAGCCATGAGCCGGAAGTACGGCCTGCATACCGTGGAAAAAAAGGTGCTGAAGGATCAAAGGGAGCTGCTGACTGCGGCAGTGAAGGAAGGCATGCAGACAAGTGACCTGGTGGTGGTTTCCGGCGGCAGTTCCCAGGGAGAGAAGGACCATACGGCAGCTGTTTTAGATGAACTGGCATCGCCTGGCGTCTTTACCCACGGCATTGCCCTCAAGCCGGGAAAACCAACCATCCTGGGATATGACGAAAAATCAGAAACCGTTCTCATGGGGCTTCCGGGTCATCCGGCAGCAGCTATGCTGGTGTTTCAGCTGCTGGGAATCCGTCTTAACAGAGAAACCATGCATCAGCCTGCGCCAAAAGCGACTATGGCTGTGATGGAGACAAATGCAGCCGGCGCACCGGGAAGGGCAACCTGTCTGCTGGTGGAACTTACAGAGACAGAGGACGGCTGCACGGCAAGACCCATTTACGGACAGTCGGGCCTGATGACCACCCTTTCCAGAGCACACGGCTATACAATGATCGGTACCAACAAAGAAGGTTTAAAAGCAGGCGAATCCGTGAGGGTTGTCCTGCTGTAGAAAGATGAGGAAATATTCATGGCAAAGAGAAATCTTTATTTAGATACAAAGCCGGTAGATGAGGCGGCAGCGCTGTACCTGGCTGCAGTGGAAAAAGCGGTGCATATTGCATACGAAACCATTCCGGTGACGGAGGCGCTGAACCGTGTCACCCGCCATGCCAGCTATGCAAAATACTGTTCCCCTTTGTTCAATGCTTCTGCAATGGACGGGATTGCTGTAATTGCAGAAAAGACGGAGCAGGCTTCTGAGCGGGAACCGGTGATTCTGAAAGAGGGAGAAGATTATGCAGTGGTGGACACAGGGGATCCCATCCACCCGCCTTATAATGCGGTAATCATGGCAGAGGATCTGGTGGAAACGGAAAACGGCGTTCAGATTATCGCTTCGGCAGCACCGTGGCAGCATGTGCGGCCCATTGGAGAGGATATTGTGGCAGGAGAAATGATTCTCCCCAGCAGTCACAAGATCCGCCCTATTGACGTGGGCGTACTCCTTTCTGCGGGGATTACCCAAATCGAAGTGGTGAAACAGCCGGAAGTGGCCATTTTTCCCACAGGAACGGAAATTATCGAGCCTGAGGATACGCCGGAAGACGGCAGCATTATTGAATCCAACTCCCGCATGTTTGAAAACATGGTGAAAGAAGCAGGCGGCCGGGCGCACCGTTTTCCGCCCATTATTGATGATTATGCGCAGATCAGAGACAAGATTGCTGCTGCTGTGAAGGACTACGACATGGTGATTGTCAATGCAGGATCCAGCGCAGGAACGGAAGACTATACCGTGCATGTCCTGCGGGAGTTGGGAGAAGTTCTGGTTCACGGTGTGGCTATTAAGCCGGGGAAACCGGTGATTCTTGCCATTGTAGAAGGAAAACCGGTTATCGGTCTTCCCGGGTATCCTGTTTCTGCTTATATCGGTTTTGAAAATTTCGTGGAGCCGGTGCTGGCGCTTATGGGGCAGATGCAGCAGAAGCATCGGGAACTGGTGACTGCATCTATTTCCAAGCGTCTGGTGTCCAGCCTGAAGCACAAGGAGTATGTGCGGGTAAAGGTCGGAAAAGTCGGGGACAAGATGGTTGCTGCGCCCCTGGCAAGAGGTGCGGGGGCTGCTATGTCTCTGGTGCGGGCAGACGGGTTCTGTGTGATTGAGCAGAGCAGCGAAGGCGTGGAAGCCGGTGAGCCGGTGCAGGTGGAACTGTACCGGGAAAAGGAAGAAGTGGAAAATACGGTTGTGGTCATTGGCAGCCATGACTTGATTCTGGATGTGATGGCAGACATGATGCCGGATCTGCACAAAGGTATGTTTGTTTCCAGCACCCATGTGGGCAGCATGGGCGGGCTGATGGCGCTGAAACGGAAAGAGGCTCATCTTGCGCCGATTCACCTTCTGGATGAGCAGACCGGTTCGTATAATGCTTCTTATGTGAAGAAGCTCTTTGGAACGGGAAAGATGGCCCTCATCAAAGGGGTGGGCCGTACCCAGGGAATTCTGGTGAAGAAGGGGAATCCTCTGGGAATCAGGGGCCTTGCGGATCTTCCGGGCTGCCGCTATGTGAACCGGCAGCGGGGCGCAGGCACTCGGGTACTGTTTGACTACAAACTGAAGCAGCTTGGGCTGGATCCTTCACAGATTAACGGATATGAGAGAGAGGCTGCGACCCATATGGCTGTGGCGGCTGCAGTGGGAAGCGACGGAGCCGATGCGGGAATGGGCATTTTGTCTGCGGCAAAGGCAATGGATCTGGACTTTATTCCGGTAGGTCCTGAGGAATATGACTTTGCTGTCCCGCAGGAGTATCTGGAACTGCCTCATATTCAGGCGTTTGTTGAGATTTTGAAAAGTGAAGCCTTTCACCGCAGGCTGGAAGAGCTGGGCGGTTATACGTATGCACATGCAGGGGAGATTGTGCCGGTTTAAAGAAAGATGAAGAAAGGGATGCAAGGGGGGATTCGATGACCATTGATGAGGTACTGAAAATTGAAGAAATGCAGATATTTGATAGGAAGAGTATCAAT